>NZ_JBITSQ010000001.1:532716-803435 GCF_044541035.1 Streptomyces sp. NPDC085866 | reverse complement strand
GACGGTGTCCGCTACGAGTTCGACCACGACATGGAACTGCGCCTGACGAAGGTCACGAACCCGCAGGGCCTGACGTGGACGTACGAGTACGACGCAGCCGGCCGCCTGGTCACGGAGACGGACTTCGACGACCGCACCCTGACGTACACGTACGACCCCGCAGGTCGCCTCGCCTCCCGCAGAAACGTTCTCGGCGAGGTGATGTCCTTCGAGCGGAACGAACTCGGCCAGGTGACCCGCAAGGACGCGGCGGGCCAGGTCACGACCTACGCCTACGACTTCACGGACCAGCTCGCACAGGCCACCGGCCCGGACGGTACGACGCTCACGCTTCTACGTGACCGCTACGGCCGCCTGCGCTCGGAGACTGTCGACGGCCGCACCCAGACGTACACGTACGACGTGCTGGGCCGCCGCACAGGGCGCACGACCCCCACTGGCGCCGAAACCACGTGGTCGTATGACGCGACCGGGCATCGCACAGGCATGGTGGCCTCCGGCCGGGCCATCGACTTCACCTACGACGAGGCGGGCCGTGAACTGTCTCGGCGTATCGGCGAGACAGTCACCCTTGAGCACAACTTCGACGCCCTGGGCCGCCTGACCACCCAGTCCGTCACCGGCGCCGAGCACCGCACGGTGCAACACCGGACGTACACCTACCGTGCCGACGGCAACGTCATCGGCATTGATGACCACCTCTCCGGCTCCCGCCGATTCGACCTGGACGCGACGGGCCGAGTGACGGCGGTACACGCACCGGGCTGGACGGAACGGTACGCGTACGACGAGGCGGGCAACCAGACCCAGGCATCCTGGCCGACGCACCACCCGGGTCAGGAGGCAGTCGGCCCCCGCGCCTACGCCGGCACCCGCATCATCCGCGCGGGCAACGTCCGCTATGAACACGACGTCCTCGGTCGCATCACCCTCCGCCAGAAAACCCGCCTGTCCCGCAAGCCCGACACCTGGCGCTACGAATGGGACGCCACAGACCGCCTGACGTCAGTGGTGACCCCCGACGGCACGCGCTGGCGCTACACCTACGACCCCCTGGGCCGCCGCACGGCAAAGCTTCGCCTGGCGGCGGACGGCGAAACGGTCGTCGAACGCGTCGACTTCACCTGGGACGGCACCACCCTCTGCGAACAGACCACAACGTCCGCAAACCTCCCCAACCCGGTCACCCTCACCTGGGACCACCAAGGCCTGCGCCCCCTAACCCAGACAGAACGCATCACCTCGGCAGACACACCCCAGGACGAGATCGACTCCCGCTTCTTCACCATCGTCACCGACCTTGTCGGCACTCCGAGTGAACTCATCGACGAGCAGGGCAACATCGCCTGGCACACCCGCAGCGCCCTCTGGGGAACGACGGCATGGGCGGCCAACAGCACGGCATACACACCGCTACGCTTCCCGGGCCAGTACTACGACCCCGAAACCGGCCTCCACTACAACTACTTCCGCCACTACGACCCCGAAACCGCCCGGTACCTCACGCCCGACGTGCTTGGGCTCGCACCTGCCCCCAACCCCGTCACCTACATTCACAACCCGCACGTCTGGACCGACCCCCTAGGCCTTGCTCCGAGATGCCTGAACGACACAGGCCAGGAGGGAAAGGACGTCAACGAAAACTTCATATCCGGAACAGCTGACGGACAACAACTGGCAGATCAGCTGCGAAGGGAATCGGCCAGTTCCCTCTTCAACGAGAACGGATGGCTCACCCCTCAGGCGATAGCGGAGTCCCGGCTAGTCATCCCTGGCGAGGAACTCGGGAACGAGGAAGTGCGCGAACTCATGATCTCCGACGGAAGCAATCTCAGTGATTGGGGTAAGTACACAACGAGAACGCATCAGTCACCATATGGCGACTTCCAAGTGCACTACTATTACAATCACGTGACAGGCAGAGTGCTGAAATTCGACTACAAGGTCGTCATGAACAGGAGATGACGGGATGCTCGTTCGATTCATGGCACAGCGAGCTGCGAAAGCCGAGGTCCAAGGCATTGATGCCCTCAGGGAGGACGTCGAATACGTGGTTCTCGAAGTATTTGCACCGCACGGTAAGAGTGCCCTGTTTCGCTTGGAGTTCACCGAAGGAGAAGATCCCGCGCTCTTCGACAGCAGGGCTTTCACAGTGATCTCTTCCTCCATCCCACCTTCCTGGCGCTACTTTCAGTTTGAATCCGGCTCGTTCGCACTTCGCCCGGAGCCCTGGGGTCGGCCAGGCTTCTGGGAAGCCTATTACGATCGTGACCGGAGAGCCCTCGAGACTTACGAGTCAGAGAAGAGCAGAATCTTGGCCTCCATGGAGCAGAGGTAGCGTCGACGTCAGCATCTGACTGTTCACACCGAGGGGATGTTTCCCGCGCAGAGCCGCACCGAGGAGTCCGGGGGCTGATACCGAGACATGGTCGAAGCCCATCGGATTGTGATGCCTGCTCCCGGCAGGCCCTGGCTCAGCTTTCAGTGGCCATACCGACGGGCGGTGACCCAACTGCTCCGCGGGCCACCGCTCCCACCCTCAGCCTCACCCCTTGGCGAACACCTCAGCCGCTTCCGTGGCGCGCACCGCCCACCAGTGCAGCGCCTCATGCGACGAGCCCACCATCTACGCCGCCTCCAGTTCACACCACACGAACTTCCCCCGGTTCCCGAACCGGGCCGACGGCTGCCAGCCCCAGTAGTCCGCGCAAGCCCGGACCAGGCCCAGCCCTCGCCCCTTCTCCGAGTCACCCACCTGCTCCAACGGCTGGGGTGGCCCCGGCGGCTCGGGATCCGTGTCCCACGCCCCGATCCACACCACCCCCTCCGCCGTTCGGCGAACCCTGAGCGCAGCCGGCCCCTTCGTGTGACGTACGGCGTTCGAGACCAGCTCCGTCGCGAGCAGCTCCGCCGTGTCCACGAGCCCCATCAGCCCGTGCATCGTCAGGATCAGGCGCAGGGTGCGGCGGCAGATCGTGACGGCTCTGAGGTCGTTGGGGATGTAGAGGGTGTAGTCCCAGGTTTCGGGCATGCGTCAACTCCGACTCGGTGATGGAGGGATTTCACGCGCGGTGGCATTGCCGCACCCGTCATGGCGGGACGGCACGGTGCACTTCCGCTGCGTGTGCATCGCGTCACTGACGGTAGGGGTAACCTGTAACCCCGAGCAAGCCGATCGCGCAATCCGTCCCCGAACGAGGAGCAATCGATGGTCCAGAGGCGCGAACCAACCGCACGCCAGAGGCGCCTGGGGATCGAACTGCGCAGGCTCCGCGAGGCGGCAGGACTCACCGCCATCCAGGCAGCAGCGCTACTTGGGGCGAATCGTGTCCAGATGAGCCACATCGAATCCGGGCTCGTGGGCGTGAGCGAAGAGCGGGTACGCCGCCTCGCGTCCCACTACGCATGCACGGACGGGAAGTTCATCGACGCCCTGGTCGTGATGGCCACCGACCGGACGTGCGGCTGGTGGGAGGAGTACCGGGGCCAACTGCCCACGTCTTTCCTGGACCTCGCCGAGTTGGAGCACCACGCCATGTTCCTGCACGAGGTGGCGATCCTGTATGTACCGGGCCTGCTGCAGACCGAGGACTACGCCCGCGCGGTGTTCTCTGCCAGGGTGCCCGAACTCACCAGCGCAGAACTCGAGTTGCGCGTCCGGCACCGAATGAGGCGCCAGCAGATCACCATCCCGTACACGTTGGTGCTCCACGAGGCGGCCCTACGCCTCAGGGTCCGCGACCGTGCCACCTCCCGGACTCAGCTCAACAAGCTCCTGGAACTCTCCGAAGCGGATGACATCACCGTGCGTGTCATCCCCTTCGACCTGGACGACTTCGCCAGAGCCGCCAGCACCATGTCGTACGGCGGCCCCGTCCCCAAACTCGACACGGTGGTCCGAGACGTACCCCATGGCTCAGCCTTCATCGACTCTGAAGCACAGCTCAGCGTCTTTCGAACGCGCTTCCGTAAAGTGGAAGCCGCATCACTCGACCCGGAGCGGTCGCGTGACTTCATGCACCGGCTGACAAAGGAGCTGTGAGGCACCCCATGGACAACTGGCGTAAGTCGTCCTACTCAGGCCCCGACGATGGCAACGCCTGCGTGGAGATCGCAAACTCGCCCACCCACATAGGCATACGCGACTCCAAGGCCCCGGCCAGGGCAACCCTCACCTTCCCGGCCGATGCCTTCACCCCCTTCATCGAAGCCCTGAAGAAACACTGACCGCCGTAGGCGCGTACGGACAGAAATGAGCCCATGGCGACTGACGGCACCGACGCGTACGCCGGTCTCGACAGCCTCCCGCCCCTGGTGCAACACGCCCTCACCTCCGCCCGCGCCTCCGGCTTCCCCTACTCCTGCCGCCCCGAACAGGGCCGTCTGCTGCACGCCTTGGCGGGCGGTGCCCGGGTTCGGATCGGGGAGACGGGGACGGGGCTGGGCGTCGGCCTGGCCTGGCTGGCCTCGGGGGCGGGGCCGGGGGTGCGGCTGTACAGCGTGGAGCGGGATCCGGAGCGGGCGCGGTCGGCGGCCGAGGTGTTCGCCGACCGCCCCGACGTCCGGGTGCTGAGCGGCGACTGGCGGCGCATCGAGGAGTACGGCCCCTTCGACCTGCTCGTGCTCGACGGCGGCGGGCAGGGCAAGGTGCCCGGGGACGCGCCCGCCGACGTCGAGCGGCTGCTCGCGCCGGGCGGGACCGTCGTCGTCGACGACTTCACCCCGGCGACCGGGTGGCCGCCGCTGCACGAGGGCGTGCCGGACCTCGCCCGGCTGCACTGGTTGGAGCATCCCGCCCTCCGCGCGACGGAACTGCGGCTCGCACCCGACCTGAGCACGGTCGTCGGAACGAGACTCCTGGTGTAGGAAGGGTGCCGAGAGCCTTTCCGAGAGCTTTTCCGACAGCCAAGGAGTGCGCCGCGTGTCCTCCCTCTTTCCCGCCCTGGCGGCCGGTCCCGGCGAGCGCAGCGAGATGGGGGTCCCCCCGGACGAAGTCTGGGGAAGGGTCGCCCTGCGGTTCGGCGAACGGTCGTTGACGTACGGCGGGCTCGCGGGCGCGGCGGGTGCGCTCGCCGCCCGGGTCCGCGGCGCCGGCCGGGTGGCCGTGTGGGCGACCCCGGAGCTGGAGACCGCCGTGGCGGTGACGGGCGCGTTGCTCGCCGGGGTGGCCGCGGTGCCGCTCAACCCCAAGTCGGGCGAGAAGGAGCTGGCGCACATCGTCCACGACAGCGCGCCGGACCTGATCCTGACGGCACCGGGCGCGGAACTTCCCGCTGTCCTGGGCGAGTTGGCCCGCCTCGACGTGGACGCGTCCGAGGTGGGCACCGTCCCGGAGGAGCAGGCCCGCGACGGTGACCCGGCACTCGTCGTCTACACCTCCGGCACCACCGGCCCGCCCAAGGGCGCGGTCATTCCGCGCCGGGCGCTCGCCGCGACCCTGGACGCGCTCGCCGACGCCTGGCAGTGGACCGGGGACGACGTGCTGGTGCACGGGCTGCCCCTGTTCCATGTGCACGGGCTCGTGCTGGGCGTCCTCGGCCCGCTGCGCCGCGGCGGCTCGGTGCGGCACCTGGGGCGGTTCGGCACCGAGGGCGTGGCCCGGGAGCTGAACGGCGGCGCGACCATGCTGTTCGGGGTGCCCACGATGTACCACCGCATCGCCGAGGCCCTCCCGGACGACCCGGAGCTGGCCAAGGCCCTGGCCGGAGCCCGGCTGCTGGTCTCCGGCTCGGCCGCGCTGCCCGTGCACGACCACGAGCGGATCGCCGCCGCGACCGGCCGGCGGGTGATCGAGCGCTACGGCATGACGGAGACGCTGATGAACACCAGCGTGCGGGCCGACGGGGAGGCCCGCGCGGGCACCGTCGGGGTGCCGCTGCCCGGGGTCGAACTGCGGCTCGTGGAGGAGGACGGCACGGAGGTGGCCTCGCTGGACGGGGAGACCGTCGGCGAGATCCAGGTGCGCGGCCCGAACCTGTTCACCGAGTACCTCAACCGGCCCGACGCGACCGCCGCGGCCTTCACCGCCGACGGCTGGTTCCGCACCGGCGACATGGCGGTACGGGAGAACGACGGATACGTCCGGATCGTCGGGCGCAAGGCCACCGACCTGATCAAGAGCGGCGGTTACAAGATCGGGGCGGGCGAGATCGAGAACGCGCTGCTGGAGCATCCGGGGGTGCGGGAGGCCGCGGTCACCGGGGAGCCGGACGCGGACCTGGGCGAGCGGATCGTGGCATGGATCGTCCCGGCGGACCCGCAAGCGCCTCCCGCCGCCGAGGAGTTGGCCGACCATGTGGCTCGCCGGCTGGCGCCGCACAAGCGGCCGCGCGTGGTCCACTACCTGGACGCGCTTCCCCGCAACGACATGGGGAAGATCATGAAGCGGGCACTGGTGGCCGATGCCTGAGCGACTGTCGGCGCGGGAGATCCTGACCCTGGTCGCGGACGAGGCGACCTTCGGTGAACTCCCCGGCCTGATAAGGGAACCGAAGGCGGACGGCCCGCTCGGCTGGGCGGGTTACGACGCCTCGCGCGCCCGTGCCGCCGAGCGCACCGGCGAGGAGGAGTCCGTCGTCTGCGGCACCGCGAGCGTCGGGGGCACCCGGGCCGTGCTGATCGCGTTCGAGTTCGGCTTCCTCGGCGGTTCCCTGGGCGAGCGCACCGGCGACCGCCTGGAGGCGGCCTACCACCACGCCCGTGCCCACCGGCTCCCGGTCGTGCCGTTGGTCGCCACCGGCGGCAGCCGGATGCAGGAGGGCATGCTGGCTCTCACCCAACTGCAGCGCGTGGCCCGCGAGTCGGCGCTCACCCGGGAGGCGGGCCTGCCGCAGATCGCGGTGTTGCGGGACCCCACGACCGGCGGCGGCTGGGCCACCCTCGGTGCCGGAGCCGACGTGATCCTGGCGCTCCCGGGCGCCCAGGTGGGCTTCGCTGGTTCCCGGGTCCGTCCCCCGGACGCGGACCCGGCCGCCTACACGGCCGAGGCGCAGGTGGCGGTGGGGTCGGCGGACGCGGTGGTACGGCCCGAGGAGCTGCGGGAGACGCTGGGGCGCTGGCTGCGGCTGCTCACGACCCCGGCGGCGGAGGCCTCGGCACCCCAGGCCCTCGGTACCCCGGACCTCCCGGCCACCGGCTGGGAAGCCGTCCGCCGCGCCCGCTCCCCCGAACGCCCCCGCGCACAGGCCTACTTGGACGCCTATTTCACCCACCGGGTCTCCCTCGGCGGCGACCGCTGCGGCGGCACGGATCCCGACGGCATGCTGTGCGGGTTCGGTGAGCGGGACGGCCGTACCGTGGCGTACGCGGCGCAGACCGGGGCGGCCACCCGGCCCGCCGGGTACCGCACCGCGGCCCGGCTGATCCGGCTCGCGGACCGGCTCGACATCCCGGTGCTGACGCTGGTGGACACACCGGGCGCGGCCAATGACGCCGAGGCGGAGCGGCAGGGCGCCGGGGCCGCGATCGCCGACGTGTTCGGGGCGGTGGCCGCCACCCGGGTTCCGATCACCACGCTCGTGATCGGCGAGGGCGGCTCCGGCGGGGCGCTCGCGCTGGCCGCACCCGGCAACACCTGGGCCACACCGGACAGTTACTTCTCGGTGATCGCCCCGGAACTCGCCGCGGCGATCCTCAAGCGCCCGCCCGAGGAGGTGGAGGCGACCGCGGGACAGCTGCGCATCCGGCCCCAGGACCTGGTGGAGCTGGGGGTGGTCCGCGGCATCGTCGGCATCACCGCCACCGCGGACCACCCCCGGCCCTGAGCTACTTCACGGCCACCGCCCGGATGATCTCCTGGGTCACCGAGCCGCCCTTGTCGTCGTGGGCCGAGGCCCGCAGGGAGACATGGGCGGCGCCGCGCGGCACGGTCAGCATGCCGCGCCAGGAGGCGCCCGGGCCGTTGGCCAGGGGGACCGTCCGCCAGGTCGTGCCGTCGTCGTACGACACCTCGAGCCTGCCGCCGCCGAGGGTTCCGGTGCCGGCCGCCTTCGCCACGTACTCGGCGCCGATCCGGACCGGGACGCGCTGTCCGCCGCGCACCTTGCCCGCGAGGTCGGTGTCGATGTCGAAGGCGAGGTTGATCAGCGGCAGGTAGGTCCAGTGGTCGTCCGGGGTGGCGGCCGACCGGAAGGTCCACTCGCTGTGGCCCTTCGAGGCGGGCTGCCACGTGCCGGCGTCCAGGGCGGTGTCGGTGACCACCTTGTAGGTGTGCTCGTCGGCGGGGGCGCTCCAGACGTAGGCGGCGGAGCCGGTGCGCACCCGGTCGACCAGGGTGCCGTCCAGGTAGACGGCGGTGGTCTGGGTCATCCCGCTGTCCGGGCTCCACGGGTCACCGAAGCCGGTGTGGTCGGGCCCGGAGTCGCCCCAGCCGGGGGTGTTCAACTGGATCTCGTTGCCCGCGCGTTGCTGTCCCCAGCCGAGCCCGGTGCCCAGCCACGGGTGCCACACGGGCCGGAACCAGTTCCGCTGCGTCCGGGTTCCGCCCTCGTAGCGCACCAGCCCGCTGCGCTCTTCGAGGGCGCCGTCGCGGGCGGTGACGGACTCGTGCCAGCGCTCGCCGGGGCCGGTGGAGACGTAGTCGGTGCGCTCGGCAGGGAAGTCGACGCGCTGCTGGAAGCCGAGCCCGAGCTTGAAGGTGTCGGTGATCGAGTACCGGAACTCGCCGCCGCTCACCGGCCGGGCCGCGTGGAACTTGACATGTATGGAGGCCAGTTGATCCCCGGTGGGGGCGTAGGTGAGGTCACGGTCCGGGACCGCGCCCCGGTGGCCCTGGGAAAGGTCGTACTCGTACGGCGAGTTGCGGGTGCCGGTCATGTCGGCCGTGCCCGCCGCCCGCAGCCGCGCCGCGTCCGCCGCGTCGACCGTGGCGATCTGCAGGGGCCGGTCGGCGCCGTCGGCCGTGCCCCACCAGCGCATCAGCCGACCGGGTGCGTCGTCCGTCACGAACAGGGCCTTGGCGCCCGCGTCCTGGGCGGCCTGGGCGAGAGCGGCCGGGTCGGCGCCCTCGGCGAGCCGCGCGAGCACCGCCTTGCCCGACACCCCGGTGAACGGTCCGTCCCCGACGTCCACCAGCGGCAGCCTGGTCCGCCCTTCGATGAGCGTGCCGCCCGCCTGTACGGTCGCGTCGCCGACGCCCTTGACCTCCAGCATCGGCTTGCCGAGCCGCCATACGGTCCGGTACTCGAAGGTGCCCTGAGTGACCTTCCGGGTGGGTGCGGCGAAGATGCTGTCGTAGGTCAGGGGCACCTGAGCCGCGTCGAACAGGTCGGATCCGTTCGCGTCGCGGTCGTACTCCATGATCAGCTGCTGGGTCTCGGTGCGTCGGTCGACGTCCGCCCTGATCTCGCGCAACGTCCTCCCGTCCAGGGTGACTTCGCGGTCGCGGTCAAGGGTGATCTCGGGGGCGGCGAGGAAGCCGAGGCCGAGCGAGTCGGCGCCGTGGCTGCCGCGTACGTCGAGGAAGGAGGTGAGGCTGTAGGTGCCCGGTTTCAGGCGCAGCTCGAGCGTGCCGGAGTCGCCGACCTGCGCGGGGAACGCGTCCACGCCCGCGGCGAGTGTCTGCACGGCGAGGTAGGCGGCGGTGGGCGCGCCGTCGCGGTCCTTCACATGGACGGTGAGCGTGTACCGCTCCTCCTCCTTGACCAGCCCGAAGGCGGTGTGCGCGAGCGGGGTGCCGTCCGTGCCGGTGGCCACGATCTGGCCACTGGTCTCGCCGACCGGTGCCCTGGAGCCGTCACCGGTGACGGTGGTGGAGGCGGTGCCGTGCGCGGGGACGGTGAGGGTGGAGTCGGCCAGGGTGGCGACGCCGTCCGGGGCGCCCTGCGCGGAGAGCTTCAGCTGCACGTCCTGGTCGGACGAGTTGCGGTAGGTGAGGGTCCGGGTGACGGGCTTGTTCTGGTCGTACGGCCAGCTGTAGAAGCCGAGGTCGGCGCTGCCGGTGGCGGTGACGTCCGCCTGCACGGCGCCGGAGACGCTGAGCCGGCCCGCTCCCAGCTCGTACGCGGACGCGTCCAGCCGCTCGGAGCTGGACATCAGGGCGTCCTTCAGCTGCGCGCCGGTCCAGTCGGGGTGGGCCTGGGCGAGCAGGGCGGCCGCTCCGGCGACGTGCGGGGTCGCCATGGACGTACCGCTCATCGAGGTGTAATAGCCGCTGCCGGAGACGAGCTGGGAGCGGGCGGCGAGGATGTCGACGCCGGGCGCCGAGATGTCCGGCTTCAGGGCGTTGTCGCCGTACCGGGGGCCGGCGCTGGTGAAGTAGGCGGCCTGGTCGGCGGAGTCCACCGCGCCGACGGTGAGGGCCGCGTCGGCGGCGCCGGGCGAGCCGATGGACGACGGGGCGCCGGTGTTGCCGGCGGCGATGACGAAGAGGGCGCCGGTCTCCTCGGAGAGGGTGTTCACCGCCTGGGCCATGGGGTCGGTGCCGTCGCTGGCCTCGGTGGAGCCGAGGCTCATGGAGATCACCCGGGCGTGCACGTCCCGCGCCGCCCACTCCATGCCCGCGATGATCTGGGACTCGCTGCCCGAGCCCTGGTCGCTGAGCACCTTGCCGACCGCGAGGGTGGCGTCGGGCGCGACGCCCTTCTCCTTGCCGTCGGAGGCGGCACCGCTGCCGCCGACGGTGGAGGTGGTGTGGGTGCCGTGGCCGTTGCGGTCGGCGACCTCCTGCCCGTCGATGAAGCTCCTGGTGGTGGTCACCCGGTCCTTGAGGTCGGGGTGGCTCAGGTCGGCACCGGTGTCGAGGACCGCGACGGTGACGCCCTTGCCGGTGAGCCCGGCGTCCCAGGCCGACTGCGTCCCGATCTGGGCGTTGCTCTCGGCCATGTCGGCCTTCACGCGCCCGTCGAGCCAGACCTTGCCGACGCTGTCGCCACGTGTGAAGGACCGCCAGAAGGTGCGCCCCCGGTGCGCCTCGACGGCGGCCCCGCGCAGACTCGGCAGGCTCCGGGTCCGCTCGGCGCCGGCCGGGGCGGCGGCGGAGCGGGACCTGCCGTAGGTGACGATCAGCGGCAGCGCGTCCGCCTTGGCGTCCGTGAACCCCTGCCGGATCAGCCCGCTCACGTCGAACAGCCGCCGGTCCAGGGTGCCGGCCCGCAGATAGGGCAGGGCCTCGTCCGGTACGACGGTGATGTCGCCGCCGTTCATCTGCGTCCGTACGACACCGG
The DNA here is from genome assembly GCF_044541035.1 of Streptomyces sp. NPDC085866. Lineage (NCBI taxonomy): Bacteria > Bacillati > Actinomycetota > Actinomycetes > Kitasatosporales > Streptomycetaceae > Streptomyces > Streptomyces sp. NPDC085866. The sequence continues at coordinate 792,273 of NZ_JBITSQ010000001.1, read as the reverse complement.
TGGCCCCCCGGGGCCGCTGCACGGTGACCGTCTTGCGGTCGTTGCCGAGGTCGGTGACAGTCACCTTGTCGCCGGTGACGAGGGTGACGGTGGCGGTGGCGGTGGCGGAGCCGGGGGTGCGCGGGGCCGCGGTGACGGCCTCTCGCGCGCCCGCCGAACCCGTCGGCAACAGGGCGATCACTAGCCCCGCCGACAGCAGCGCCGCTCCGCGGCTGACTGGTCCTCTGGTCATCCACGCCTCTTCTCGTGTCGAGTGCGTCGAGTGCTGGGACGAGTGTCATGTGCCGTGTGTTGCAGGGGTGTTGACCGTCGGTGGCGGAAAGGCGTCCTGGCGGCTTCCCGCCACCGGCGGCGCGCTGCACGGGTCGAACCGGGGACAGCCTCACTCCCCGTCCGCAACAATGGACTTGGCCGTCGATCAGGAACACGGGGGTAAGGCGCCATGAACAAGCTGATGGAATTCACCACGGAGGACGGTGCCGTCGTCGTGGTGGAGGCCACGGACGGCGCGAGCGGCACCCGGCTCGTCTCCCGCGGCGAGAACGGCGGCCCGGCGGCCCAGGCCGCCCGCACCTTCGAGGGCACCCTGGACGGCGTCCGCTCGGCGGCCCAGTCCGCACTCCGTGTCTTCCGCGACGGCACGCTGCGGCCCGACTCCGTGGAGCTGGAGTTCGGAGTGAAGCTGAGCGCGGAGGCGGGGGCGGTCATCGCCAAGGGGGCGGCGGAGGGGCAGCTGGTGGTGAAGCTGAGCTGGTCCTCGAAGGACCCGCCGCCGGCTGCCGCGGACGGCGCGGATTCTGTCGTGGGCGACGCGCGTCCTGCCCCTGACGGCACGGGCCCTGTCATGGGCGACGCCGGTCCTGTCGCGTCCGGCGCGGGTCCGGAGCCCACCGCCCGGTCATGAGCGGCGCGGCCCGGCACGCTCGGATCGAGTGCGGGGGCGCGGCGGCCGGAGCAGGCTTCCTGGTGGCTCCCCGTACGGTGCTGACCTGCACGCATGTCCCGTCGCTTCGGCGGGAGTTCGAGTTCCTGGCCGATTCCCCGCACGGTCGTCCGCTGGACCTGCTCCAAGCAACGAACTCCACCGGGCGCAACCGGACCTGCGCACCCGCCTCGCAGCGCTGGAGACGACGGCCGCCCTGCTGGCGGACCCCGTGCCCGACGCCGACCTCCTGGTGCGCACCCTCGCCGACCGCGGCCGGACGCTCGCCGTGGTCGCCGACTGTGCGAGGCAGGCCGCAGAGCCGTACCTGTGGCGGCGCCGGCTCATGAGTGAACTGGGGGGTGGAGTCCACCGACGCCACGGCAGCGACTTCCCGCCGAGGCCCATCGGCAACACCCTGGACGAAGCCGTCCGCGCCACGCGCGTCCGCCGTCGCAGATGCCTGGTCATCGCCGCCACCGTGGCCGAGGCGGCCGCGGCGCACGTCCTGGGCGTCAAGTACATCTGGGTGGGCGCCACCCGCACGACCATCGACGAGGCCCCCGTCCTCGGCGTCCCCGGGAAGGACGGCCTCCGCCCCCTCCTCGACGCCGCCCGCTCCCTCTGAAACCCCCCATTCAGCCGCGCCCCACCCGGCCCCCTCCCGCAGGCGCGCCAACAGAATCCCCCAGAGGATGCGAAAGAAGCCACCGTCCGGCCGCAAGACCTGCGCACTCGGGAGGATCTGCCGTGACCGTCAGTCTGGAGCAGCTGCGCCGTTGCCACGTCGCCGTCGATCTGGGTGCGGCCCGTACCCGGGTGTACGTGAAGGGTGCCGGTCTCGTCGTCGACCAGCCCTCGGTCGTGGCCGTGAACACGCGTACCGGTGGCCTCATCGCGGTGGGCGAGTCCGCGGAGAAGATGACCGGGAAGACGCCGGGTTTCATCAGGGTCCAACGGCCCGTCTCCGGCGGCACGGTCGTCGACATCGAGATGGCCCAGCGCATGCTGCGCCACCTGCTCGGCGACAAGATGCGCAGGGCGCTGCGCCGCAAGCCCCGGCTGCGCGCGGCGGCCTGCACCCCGCACAACGCGGACCCGCTGGCCCAGCGGGCGACGATCGAGACGCTGGTCGGGCTGGGTGCGCGGCGGGTGGAGCTGGTGGACACGCTCATCGCGGCCGCGGTGGGGTGCGGGCTGCCCGTGGAGCAGCCCGAGGCCACCATGGTCATGGTGTGCGGGGCGGCGACCACGCAGGTGGCCGTGCTGTCGCTGGGGTCCATCGTGGTCGCCGAGCGGATCCCGGTGGGCGGGGAGGCCGTGGACCACGCGATCGTGCAGCATCTGCGGCACGAGCACGAGCTGATGCTGCCCAGCCAGGCCGTACGGCCGCTGCAGCTCGCCCTGTCCGGCAACGGTCTCACCCCGCACGGGCCGGCCTCGACGGAGATCCATGGGCGGGACGTGGCCACCGGGCTCCCGCGCAGCGTGCACGTCGACACCGCCGCCGTACGCGACGCCGTCCATGCCCCGCTGACGGCGGTCCTGGACGGGATCGGCAAGGTGCTGCGCGACTGCCCGCCCGACCTGGTGGCCGACCTCGCCGACCGCGGGATCACGATGGTCGGCGGCTCCGCGCTGCTGCCCGGCCTGGACCAGATGCTGCGCCAGGCGATCGGCATCCCGGTGCACATCGCCGAACGGCCCGACGTGTGTGTCGTACAGGGTCTCGGGGCCATGATGGAGGGCCGGATCGAGCCGCTGCTCCTCGGCCCGCTGGCCGCCTGAGGCGACCCGCGCGGCGCGGGCTTCCCCGTTCTTCAGGTCGTCAGTACGGCAGGATGCGCCCCGAGGGCGTCCTGCGGTCGATCTCCTGCCCGCGCGGGGCGGCGGGCCGACGAATGACACGTACCCGGATCCGACGGTCCATGACGCCCTCCTCCTGCCGGCACCGCTCCCGTGGCGGCTCCCGTAGGAGGTGCGTGCCCAGGACAGAGCATGTCCAAGCCAAGTACAGGCCATGTCTTGGCTCTTGAGCGGTCACCCGCTCAAGAGCCTGGCGTCAGGACGGGCAGCCCGAGTCGGCGATCACGTAGTAGCCGGACGAGGTCTCCTCAAGGGTGTGGGTGACGGCGACGTTGTAGAGGCCCATGTTCTGGTTGGAGCCGTTGGCATGGACGTAGCCGAGGCTCTGGTGGGCTCGGCCGGCCGCGACCTGGTTGTAGTTGTTGTCCGTGAAGCACTGCGGCTGATACCCGGTGGTGGTGGCCGAGACCGTCGACGACCGGGTGCCGACCGCGCCGGCGGAGTCCACCGCGGCGACGGTGTAGCTGTAGTGCGTGCCGGAGTTGAGCCCCGTGTCGTCGAACGACGTGCCGGTGGTCGAGCCGACCTTGCTGCCGCCGCGGTACACGTTGTACGAGGCCGCGCCGCTCACCGCGGACCAGGAAAGCGACACCGTGGTGTCGGCCGTGCCGGTGACCGTGAGCCCGGTGGGTGCCGGGAGGCTGCTGGTGCCGCCCCCGCCCGAGGTGTCCAGGCCCCAGAACTTCGCGGTCCAGTACGACGAGCAGATGTAGTTGAGGTAGTAGGTCCCCGTGCTGCCGCACTGGTCGGTGCCGGAGCCGGGGTTGACCGCGAGGCCGTGTGCCATGCCGGAGACGGAGAAGGTCTCCACCGCGGGCTTGCCGCTCGAGTCGTTGTACACGGCCTGCGTGGTGCCGCCGGTCAGGGTGGTGGTCGAGGACGGGGTCCGGCCGATGCCCTGAACGTCGGTCCACTGGTCCCGTTCCTCGGCGGCGTTGGCCGGGTTGACCGTGGTGTCGCCGGTGCCCTGCCAGATCGCGACGCGCGGCCAGGGCCCGCCCCAGTTGCCGGAGGCGGTGCGGACCGCGTCGCCCCACTGCTGCGGGGTCTTGCTGACCGCGCTGTTCTGGCAGGTCAGACCGCTGGGGAGGTCGGTCGCGCAGCCCGCCGGGATGCCGGAGTCGATCGCACCGCCCGCGAACACGTCGGGGTAGTCGGCGAGCATGACCGAGGTCATCGCGCCGCCGGCCGACAGCCCGGTGACGTAGACGCGACTGGGGTCGCTGCCGTAGTGGGACTTGGCGTAGTCCACCATCTGCTTGATCGACAGCGCCTCGCCCTGACCCCGGGTGTAGTCGGAGGACTGGAACCAGTTGAAGCAGGAGTTGACGTTGTTGGAACCGGTGGTCTGCGGGAAGACCACCGCGAAGCCGTACAGGTCGGCGTACTTGGGCCAGCCGGAGTGGCCGTAGTAGTCGCTCGCACTCTGGGTGCAACCGTGCAGGGCCACGACCAGCGGCGCCCCGGAGGGCAGGCCGTCGGGAACGTACTGGAACATCTGCAGACTGCCCGGGTTGGAGCCGAAGCCCGTGACCTCCTGCAGGCTCGCGGCCTGCGCCGGAGCCGGGGAGAGTCCGAGGACCACGGCGATCAGGGACAGGACCGTCGCCGCCGCGGAGGCGGGACGGGGCCATGTCAGGCGCCATGAGCGGCGTGGTACGGATGGGGGTGAAGTGGGGTTCATCGTGCCACCTGGAGATCGCGACGGGCGGGGGCGGGGAAGGCAGCCGTGCGTGCTCCGAATCCGGTGTGTGGCTTCGGAGTCACGGGGACGTTACGTCCGGGCTTTCGAGGGCCGTAATGGAGGCGCGCCCCACCTCGCGGCAGCACGGGCTGTGGGCCCGCACCGTTGTGACCCGGGCAGGCTGAGCGAACAACCGCCCGCGCGGGGTCACTTGTACTTGGCCATGAACGCCTTGACGTCCACCCACACCCGGGGGTCGGCGCCGAACATGTCGGTGCCGTGGGCGTTGCCGTCGACGAGGTGCAGCCTCGCGTCCGGTGACTTCCTGGACTGCCTGTCCTGGGCCGTCACGTCCTGCGCGAAGCCGGAGTCCTGCTTGGCGGCCACGTACAGCACGGGGACGGTCAGGTGCGCGGCGGCCGCTTCGGCGTCCATGCCCTGGTAGACGCTGGGCCCGGAGAGGTTGATCACCGCGGCGACGGGGGGTTTGACGATCTTCGGGGCAGCGACGACCGAGGCCGTGCCCCCCTTGGAGGCACCCATGAGGATGACCTTGGTGGCGCCCTTGTCGGACAGCAGTCCGGCCGCCGCGGTGATCTCGGCCGCCTCGTCGCCGATGCTCTGCACGGCCAGCACCCGGTAGCCCTCGCCGGCGAGTTGGTCGGCCTGCGGCACCCAGGAGCACACGTCACTGTTCGCCATGTGTGACAGCACGACGCCGGTGGCTCCCTTGCCCGTCAGATAGCCGCCGACCGGGAAGCCTCCCACCTCGAACTCGATCGACCCGTCGAGCTGATCGCCGCCCAGGCAGCCGAAGTCGTCCCGGGACGCCGACGCCGACGGCTCGCCACGGCCGCCCTCGCTCTTCCCGTCACCGGTGCATCCGGCCGCGAGCGGCACCACGAACAGCGCGGACAGCGCCAACGACGCCATGAATCGCGTTCTGAGCATGACAATCCCCCGATGCCCCAAGGACGTTGCAGGTGAGCGACGCGACGGATCTTGGACCCGGTCGAGCCCGGCGCGCAAGGGGCGTGGGCCACGCGATCCGCCCCGCTGATCCGCCCTGCGATTCCGAACCTGCCGATCGTGCGCGAGGTCTTTACGGTACTCAAAGCTTGCACTACTTTCCGGCAAGATTCAGCAACTCCTTTCAAGCCGGCGGCGCTTCGGGACCAGCGCCGGGGCTTGCCCTGCCTGCCCTCAGGAGCCGCCGTGTCTTCGTACCCCCCTGTCCGCACACGGAGAAGACGCCGCCTCGGCATACGTGCCGCGACAGCGGTCCTCGCCGCCACCGCCGCCTTCGCCGCACCGCTTGCCCCCGGCAGCCTCGCCACCCCGGCCGCGGCCGCGACCGGCGGTCCGCTGGGTGCCCGTTACGACGCGACCGGCGCGAACGTGGAGTTCCGGGTCTACTCCTCCCGCGCCACCCGCATCGACCTGTACCTCTACGCCACGCCGACCGGCAGCCAGGAGGCCGCCGCCGTCCCGCTCACCAAGGACGCCACGACCGACGTCTGGTCCGTGACCGTCCCCGTGACCACGCTCCAGCAGCAGTACGGCATCACCGGCCCCGTCTACTACGGCTACCGGGCCTGGGGCGCCAACTGGCCCTACGACCCTGCGTGGACCAAGGGCTCCACCGCCGGCTTCGTGGCGGACGTCGATGCGGCCGGCAACCGGTTCAACCCGAACAAGCTGCTGACCGACCCCTACGCCCGGGAGCTCACCCACGACCCGGTCACCCCCACCAACACCGACGCCTCGGTCTACGGCACCGGCCCCCAGCACCGCGCCGTCGACAGCGCCCCGCAGGCCCCCAAGGGCATCGTCCTCGCCGCCGGCACCACGAGCACCGGCACCAAGCCGACCCGCTCCCTGAAGGACGACGTCGTCTACGAGGTGCACGTCCGCGGACTCACCCAGAACGACCCCTCCGTCCCTGCCGCCTACCGCGGCACCTACAAGGGCGCCGCCCTCAAGGCCACCGACCTCGCCGCCCTCGGCGTCACCGCGGTGGAGTTCCTGCCCGTGCAGGAGACGCAGAACGACGCCAACGACGTGGACCCGACCAGCACGACGGGGGACAACTACTGGGGCTACTCCACCCTCGACTACTTCGCGCCGGACCGCCGCTACGCTGCCGACCGGAGCGCCGGAGGCCCCACCCGCGAGTTCAAGGAGATGGTGAAGGCCTTCCACGACGCCGGGATCAAGGTCTTCACGGACGTGGTCTACAACCACACCGGCGAGGGCGGCCCATGGAACGCGGGCGACAAGAACACCTACAACCTGTTCTCCCTGCGCGGCCTGGACAACCCCACCTACTACTCGCTCACCAGCGACATGCAGAGTCCGTGGGACAACACCGGCGTCGGCGGCAACGTCAACACGTACAACCCCGTCACACGAAACCTGATCACCGACTCACTGGCGTACTGGAAGGACAGCCTCGGCGTCGACGGCTTCCGCTTCGACCTCGCGCCGGTCCTCGGCAACACCTGTCAGCACGGCTGCTTCCAGTACAGCCGCACCGACCCGGACACCGCGCTGAACCGCATCACCGCCCTGATGCCCGCCCGTCCCGCAACCGGCGGAACCGGCACCGACTGGATCGCCGAGCCCTGGGCCCTGGGCAGCGGCACCTACCAGGTCGGCAACTTCCCCGCCGGATGGTCCGAATGGAACGACAAGTTCCGTGACACCATGCGCCGCGACCAGAACGCCATGGGCGTGGAGAACGTCACCCCCAGCGACCTGGCCACCCGCTTCGCCGGCTCCTCCGACCTCTATCAGCCGAACGGCCGCGCGCCCTTCAACTCCGTCAACTTCATGGTCGCGCACGACGGTTTCACCCTCGCCGACCTCTACCGCTGCACCACCAAGAACAACACCCAGGCCTGGCCCTACGGCCCGTCCGACGGCGGATCGGACTACAACCTGTCCTGGGACCAGGGAGGAGTCGCGGCCGATCAGCGCAAGGCCGCCCGCAACGGCTTCGCGTTCCTGATGCTGTCGGCCGGTACGCCGATGATGACCGGCGGCGACGAGTACCTGCGCTCGATCCGCTGCAACAACAACCCCTACAACCTGGACTCCTCGGCCAACTGGCTCACCACGTCCCTCACCGGCGACCAGAGCACCTTCCACACCTACGCCGAGCGCATGATCGCCTTCCGCAAGGCCCACCCGGCCCTGCGCCCGGCGGACTTCTACAGCGCCGCCGACGGCAACGGCAACGGCATGGACGAGCTGGACTGGTTCACCCCCACGGGCAGTGCACCCGACGGCACCTACTGGGGCAACCCCAACAACCACGCCCTCGCCTGGCGCTACGACGGCACCGAACTCGGCGACCCGAGCAGCGCGATCTACGTCGCCAACAACGGCTGGTCGGGCGACGTCGACTTCACGCTCCCGTCCCCCGGCGCGCGCAAGACCTGGTACCGCGTCACCGACACCTCCGCCTGGGCCGAGGGCGCCGACCAGGTCGCCCGCCCCGGCAGCGAGGCCTCGATCGGCGGCACCGGCACCGTGTACCGGCTGCACGGCCGCGCCGTCCTGGTCCTGATCGCCAAGTGACCGCCGGATTCGCACCACCACCCGCACGGCCGCGCCCCGCCGCGGCCCCCGGCACGAGGAGTTCCCCCCACCATGGACCGCGCACGCCCACCTGGCAGAAGGCGCCGGCCCCGGCCGCTGACCGCTCTCCTCGCCGCACTGCTCGGACTGCTCGCGCCGCTGCTGTCCGGCGCGCCCGCGCACGCGGTGACGAACGCCGTCGCCGCGACGAACACGGCCACGGTCTTCTACTACACGCCGACCCGGAACTGGTCGTCGTACTACCTCCACTGGGCGCCCTCCGGCGGTAGCTGGACCACCGTCCCCGGCACCCGAATGGACTCCGCCTGCACCGACTGGGTCAAGCTGACCGTCGACCTGGGCTCCGCCACCACCTGGCAGGCGACCTTCGACAACGGCTCCGGCACCTGGGACAACAACAACGGCGCCAACTACCAGCTCGGCACCGGAAAGATCACGGTCAGGGACGGCGTGGTCGCCCACAGCGACCCGTGCGGTTCGACCCAGCCCCCGGCGGGCAACACTGCGACCGTCTGGTACTCGACCGCCACCGTCGGCTGGCCCACCGTCAACCTGCACTGGGCGCCCGCGGGCGGAAGCTGGACCACCGTCCCGGGCGTCGGCATGGACCCGGCCTGCACCGGCTGGGTGAAGAAGACCGTCGACCTGGGCTCCGCCACCACCTGGCAGGCCACGTTCAACAACGGCAACGGTGTCTGGGACAACGACAACGGCGCCAACTACCAGCTCCCCCAGGGCAATTCGAAGGTCAAGGACCACACGGTGACGGCCGACGCCACCGACCCCTGCGCCGCCTCCGCACCCGACACCACCGCGCCCGGCGCGCCCACGGGCGTGAGCGCGAGCGTCACCGACACCTCCGTGGTGCTCACCTGGAACGCAGCCACCGACGATGTGGGCGTCACCGGCTACCAGATCACCCGCACCGGCGGCAGCGGCGGCACCTCGGTGACCAACACCTCTTCCACCGTCCTCTCCGTGAGCGGCCTGGAGACCCGCACCTCCTACTGCTGGACCGTGAAGGCCCTGGACTCGGCGGGCAACCTCTCCGCCGCGAGCGCGTCGGAGTGCGCCATCACCGGCGACGCACCGCCGCCCGCCGCCTCGGGTACTCCGCTCGGCGGCGATCCGCGCAAGGACCCGGTCTACTTCGTGCTCACCGCACGCTTCTACGACGGTGACAGCTCCAACGACCGCGGCGGCAGCCAAGACGTGAAGTCCGGCAACGCGGCCAACAACGACCCCATGTTCCGCGGCGACTTCAAGGGCCTGATCCAGAAGCTCGACTACATCAAGGCCCTCGGCTTCTCCGCGGTCTGGATCACCCCCGTCGTCCTCAACCGCTCGGACTACGACTACCACGGGTACCACGGCTGGGACTTCTACCGTGTCGACCCGCGCCTGGAGTCGGCCGGCGCCTCCTACCAGGACCTGATCAACGCCGCCCACGCCAAGGGCATGAAGATCTACCAGGACGTGGTCTACAACCACTCCTCCCGCTGGGGCGCCAAGGGCCTGTTCGTCCCCAAGGTCTACGGCGTGCGCGACTCCCAGTGGTCCTGGTACTACGACCGGCCGAACGCGGACTTCGACTACGACGGCCTGACCGTCGAACCCGTCTCCGGCAAGTCGTACTACAACGGCGATCTGTGGTCGACCGCGGAGCCCAGCGGCAACACCTGCCTCAACTGGGGCAAGCCCACCGGCCAGTACAGCCCCGAGGGCTACACCCTCTACAACTGCCAGTGGCCCTCACCCACCAACAAGCTGTTCCCCGCAGCGCTCTACCACCAGTGCTGGCTGGGCAACTGGGAGGGCGAGGACTCCCGCTCCTGCTGGATCCACGAGGACCTGGCCGACTTCGACACCGAGAACGCGACCGTCCAGAACTACCTGATCGGCGCCTACGACAAGTACATCGACATGGGCGTGGACGGCTTCCGGATCGACACCGCCGTACACGTGCCCCGCATCACCTGGAACCGCCGCTTCCTGCCCGCGATCCACGACGAAGTCACCCGTAGGTTCGGCCCGGACAAGGCAAAGAACTTCTTCGTCTTCGGCGAGGTCGCCGCCTTCGTCAACGACAAGTGGAACCACGGCTCGGTCAACCACTCCGCGCAGTTCTACACGTGGAAGGAACGCAAGGACTACACCGACGACGACGTCCAGGCGGCACTCGACCAGTACACCTACGAGGAGAACCTGGGCCCCGCCGGCCAGCCCGCGTCGGCCAACGCCTTTCTCGACGGCAACAGTTACCACACCCCGGACCACAGCCGGTTCAGCGGCATGAACATCATCGACATGCGCATGCACAACAATTTCAGCTACGCGTCCAACGCCTTCAACAACGGCAAGGACTCCGACGACTCCACCAACGACGCCACCTACAACGTCGTCTACGTCGACAGCCACGACTACGGCCCGAACAAGTCGAGCACGCGCTACGCCGGGGGCACCGACGCCTGGGCCGAGAACATGTCCCTGATGTGGACGTTCCGCGGTATTCCCACCCTCTATTACGGATCGGAGATCGAGTTCCAGGCCGGCAAGCGGATCGACTGCGGCCCCACCTGCCCGCTCGCCGACACCGGGCGCGCCTACTACGGCGACAAGGTGGCGGGCGAGGTCACGGCGAGCGACTTCTCCGAAGTCTCCAGCGCCTCGGGTGCCGTGGCCACCACACTGCAGCAGCCCCTGGTCAAACACCTTCAGCGCCTCAACCAGATCCGCCGGGCCGTCCCCGCCCTGCAGATGGGCCAGTACTCCACCGAGGGCGTCAGCGGTGACATGGCTTTCAAGCGCCGCTACACCGACGCGGCCACCGGCGTCGACAGTTACGCCCTTGTCTCGGTCGGCAACGGCGCCACCTTCACCGGCATCCTCGACGGCACCTACAAGGAGGCCGTCACCGGCCAGTCCGTCACCGTCACCAACGGCACCCTCGACGTCCCCGCTTCCGGCAAGGGCAACCTGCGGGTCTACGTCCTGGACCTGGGCGGCTCCAACGCAGCGCCCGGCAAGATCGGCACCGACGGACCGTATCTCAAATGAGGACTCGGCTCAGGATCTTACGGATCTCGACCGGTTGACGGTCACTCACTACGCGTATCCAAGACATGTGCTAAGAACTGTCTGGCATTGCATGGCATTGGGACGTGGTAATGACTGCTTTCGAAGGTCGTCTTGTCGGCCGTGCGACCGAGCTGGCGGAGCTGTCCGGGTTGGCGGAGTCCACGCTCGCGGGCGAGGGACAGGTCGCGTTCGTCGTCGGTGAGGCCGGTGTCGGGAAGACCGCGGTGCTCGAGCAGGCTGCCGCGAACGCAGAGCGCATGGGCATCCGGGTGCTGCACGGAAGTGCCCAGGACCTGGAACTGCCACGCCCGTTCGCGGTCGTCTCGAGCTGTCTGAGGTTGGAGGAGTCTCCCTCGGATGCCCCGCGGGCCCGGGCCGCCGAGGTCCTGCGGGGCGAGGCTCGCTACGGGCTTCCGGGCACCACGAGCGAGGCGGCGGGGGCCTATGCCGCGACGATCGAGGCGATGCTCGGGCTGGTCGAGGAGATGTGTGCGCAAGGGCCGCTGGCACTGTTCCTCGACGACCTTCAGTGGGCGGACGAGGCAAGCGTGGCGGCGCTGCGCGAGCTGGTGCGTTCGGTGCATCAACTGCCGCTCCTGGTGGTGGGCGCCCACCGACCCGCGCCAGGAGCCGGGGAAGTCGACCGTCTGTCACGGAGCCTGGTCGCCGGCAACCGCACCCTGCTGGAGCTGGCGCCACTCGATACGCAGGCCGTGACGGCGCTGCTGGCGGATCTGTGCGGCCAGGAGGCCGGTCCGCAGCTGCGGCGCATGGCCGAGGGAGCCGCCGGCAACCCGCTGTACCTCGGCGAGTTGATCGCCGCACTGAGGCGAGAGCATGCCATCGAGACCGGCGGGGCGCAGGCGGAGATCGCCCTCGACTGCCCGCTGCCGCCGCTGACCGCGCTGGTGACGCACCGGTTCCGTCATCTGCGTGCCGACGTGCTCCAGGTGCTGCGCGTCGCCTCCGTACTGGGCGCCGGTTGCACCACCGCCGAACTCGCCGCCGTCGTGGACATTCCGGTGCGTGACTTGCTGACCATCATGGAGGAGGCCGAGGCATCCGGGGTGCTGAAGGACACCGGCCCGTGCCTGCGCTTCCGCCATGAGCTCATCCGCCACGCCCTGTACGACGCCGTGCCGGAGTCGGTCCGAGCCATGCTGCATGGGAGAGCGGCGCGGTGTCTTTCCGAGGCCGGGGCGGCTCCTGAACGCGTTGCCGAGCACCTGCTCAACGGGTTGCCGAGCCCGGACTTCCTGATCACGTGGCTGGACGGGTCCGCGGCACGGCTCACCACGCGGGCACCGTCGATGGCTCTACGGCTGCTCACCACGGCGCTGGAGCTCGGCGACCCCACGGATGAGGGGTATGGCAACCTCCGCCTGTACCACGCCCTCGCTCAGCTCTCCTGCGGTCACCTCGCCGACGCGGAGGAGAGTGCCCGCCGCGCGCTGGCCAAGGCGGCCGAGCCCGGGTCGGCATGCTTGACGCGCTGGGTCGTCATCCAGGCCGCGTTCGCCCGCGGCCGGCCTGATCTGGCGCTGACCGAGGCGCGGGCCGGATGCCGGAGCGCGGACGTACCAGCGACCGAGAAAGTGCGGCTCCAGGCCTTCAGCGCGGTATGTCTCTTCGCGCTGGGCGACCTCTCCGAAGCCGGCGCGGTCGCCTCACGTGCGCGGCGCGCCGCCGACGGGACCGGTGACAGCTCCGCCCTGGCCAACGCCCTGTACGTATTGGCCGCCAAGCGGTTCCTCGAAACGCCTGACGCCGAAGCGGTGGAACTGGCACGGCAGGCGTCCCGGCTCACGCCCGACACGATGCACCCGTCGCAGTGGGTGGGGCTGCAACTCGCCCTGGTCAACTGCTACGCCGACCTCGATCTCCGTCACGACGCCCAGCAGGCCCTTGCCACCGTACGAAGACCGGCGGAGCACATCGGAGGGATGTATCTGCCCTGGTACCACCTGTCCTGCGCGCTCCTCGCGTTCCACGCGGGGCGCTGGGACGATGCGTCGGCCGAGATCGAAGCAGGCCTCAACTGCGGAGGTCAGACCGCGATGAGCCGGGCGCTGCGGGCGCTGGCAGCGCTGATCGCCGTGCACAGAGGCCGGCGGCCCCTTGCCGAAGCACACCTGACCGCTGCGGTGCCTGAGCTCGACAATGCGACGGTCGCCGCCTTCTACGAGTACCTGCCGTTGTGCGCAGGCGCCCTTCTGGACGAAGCCCAGGGCGATGCCGGGCGCGCCTGCTCCCGGCTCGCCGAGGCGTTCGACAACGGCATAGGCCATCTGCCGGGTCAGCTGATCCTGAGCTTCCTGACGCCTGATCTGGTCCGCCTCGCCCTGGCCCAAGGGGACCGCGTGAACGCGCAGCGGTACACCGCCGCCGCGCAGCGGCGGGCCGACCACAGCGGCGGCCTTTATCACCTCGGTGATGCCTACCGCTGTCAAGGTCTGCTGAGCGGGGACCCTGATCTGCTCGTGGAAGCGGTCCGCTGCTACCGCAACGCTCCGCGGCCGCTCAATGCGGCACATGCCTGTACCGACGCGGCGGAAATACTGGCACGCAGAGGGGAACTGGATGATGCCCGCGTCCTGCTCGACCAGGCGCTGGACACCTTCGCGCAGCTGGGCGCGGACTGGGACGCGGCACGGGCGACGTCCCGTCTGCGAGCCGTCGCCGTCCGGCGGGGCTCACACCGGACCCGGACCGGCGTGCGCGACGGCTGGGAGGCTCTCACCCACACCGAACGCCTGGTGGCGGAGCACGTGGCCGAAGGGTGTTCCAATCCCGAGATCGCAGCGCGGCTGTCCATCGCCCGAAGTACCGTCAGCACCCATGTGTCCAGCATCCTCAGAAAGCTGGCGATGACCTCGCGGGTCGAAATCGCCGCGGAGGTGACCCGCCGGCAGAGGTCCGGGCGGCCACCTTCGCAGGACTGACCTCCCGGTACTCGGCGCTCGTCGGGACCGGTGGGGCGATGCGTTGTTCTCCGGCTCCGTTCACGGAGCCGGAGAACCGTCCGACGGGATGCCGTCAGATCACGGGGTGGAGGGCTCTCGGATCACGAGGGAGCCACTCCGGCCGGTCACCGGTTGTCGACGCACACCTGAGCGGTGCTGTCGCTCGTGCACAGCACCAGGTCGCTGCTGTGATTGTCGGTGCCGTCCTTCGCGGGGACGGTGGCGGTGCCATCGCCCGACCACTTGTCACCGAGGTCATTGGTGAACGTCCAGTGACCCGTCACCGTCTTCATCAGCTGGCCCCGCATGGCCCAGCTGTAGTTGTTCGGCTTCACGGATATCTTGTTCGCGTCGCTCACGGTGTCGGTCTGCGTCCAGGAGTGCTCGTAGCGTGCGCTGATCGCGCTACTGACCTTGACGGTGACGAACTCGACGTTGATCCCGACCTCGCTGGTGACGGTGATGGAGCTGCCCACCGTGTTGGTCTGGGACGTGGTCTGCGTCCAGGTGATGGTCCGGTCCCCGACGTCGGTGCTGTTGTTCCACACGTTGGAGCTGACCCGCTGCAGGTTCCCCACCGTTGCCACGCTGTCGCCGGTGACCGTGTAGTCGCACGACTTGATGATGCTGGAACCGTTGCTGCACTGCTTCAGGGCGTACTCGGTGGCCAGGTCCGCGAGGGTGGGACCCGTGGACCCCGGGCTGGGCGTGGGGCCGATGATCCACTCCTGGTTGCTGCCGCCATGGCAGTCGTAGATGCCGACCGTCGTGCCGTCGTTGCCGCTCCCCCCGAACACGTCCATGCACTTGTTGGTGTTGACGTTCCGGATGAGGTAGTAGCCGTCACCGCTGCCCGAGGGCTGCAGGTACCAGTTCTGCTTGCTGTTGCTCTGGTCGCAGTACACCGGCTCGACGAGGTGGTTGTTGTCGGTGTCGAAATCGATGCACTTCTGCGTCTTGTCGTTGCGGATCAGGAAGCTCCCGTCACCGTTGGGCAGGAAGCTCCAGTCCGCTATCGGCGTCTTGTTGACGACGATTCCGGTCCGGTAGTCCGGCGAGTCCTTCGCCAGGTCCAACGACGGGGCGAGGCCGTCGCCCTGGGGCAGGCGCGGCGACAGGGACAGGCCCGCCAAGGCGGAGGTGTCCGCGTGGGCCGTTCCGGCCGTCAGCGGAGACACCGAGGTGGCGAGGGCGGCGAAGGCGACCGCGGCGCACGCGGCCGCCGTCCGCCACCCTGGCCCGTGGGGGGTCGGCTTGGTGGTCATGGCTTTTCTGTTCTCCTTCGGCAGTTCTTGCCTGCGGGGCGGCTCGATGACCGGCCCTCGCGCCGCAGAACGTCCGCCGGACGGGAGAGCAAGCGCCCCACCCTGGCTGTCGCCCGCGGCGACGGAGTCAACGTATGAGGGGTCCCTGCGGCGTTACATCCTTCAACTGATGGAGAGTTGGGGGACCGCGGCAGACGGCAGGCGGTGCGGTGGATGACGGGCAACGGGCAACGGGCGTGAGGAGACACGCGAATTCCGCCGCGGGCAGGCTGGTGCGGTTGGGGTCCTGCCCCACCTCATCGCTGTGCGGCTGCTGACGGGACCGGTGCCGGAGCTGTCCGCCTTCCGGCGCGCAGGTGCGACTCGCCTTCGTGTACGAAGCCGCGTCCTGCCCCTCCTTCCCCCACGCCCCGCGGCCCCGCGCCGCCGGCCGGGGCCCTCGCACAGGGCAAAGCCGCAGGCGGGACACCTGAGGCACCCGACCCAGGCAAGGCAGCCGAAGACCTTGGGGACCGCACCCGGGCGCCCGTCCCCCTTCCGGGGCCACGAGGGCCTCAGGGCGAGCCGGGATCCCCCGGCCCGTCCGGATCACCCGGCTCACCTGGAGCGTCCGGGGAACCGGGCAGGAGCGGCCAGGAGGGGCCTGCCGGTGAGCCCGGCACCGCCGGCGCAACCGGCGCTCCGGGTCTCGTTGGGCCGGTCGGCCCGACCGGACCCCAGGGCGAGCCAAGGCCCTCCGGACCGCAGGGCGAGCGAGGTCCCGCGGGTCCGGCCTGCCCCGACGGGTACAGCCTGCCGACCCCGACATGGGATCCCGACGCGCTCGTCCGCCGCCGCGACAGCGCACCGTCCGACGGCGACGGCAAACCGTCCGGACTGCTCGCCGGCACCCCGCTGCAGGGCGCCCTCACATTCACCACGGCACCAGCCGGCTCCCGCGCGCCTGCCGCCCCCGCACCCGCCCTCGCGCCCTGAAGGCCCTGCAGCTTCACTCCGCCATGTGCGAGCAGTGCGCCGACGACCACACCCAGTGCGCTACGGGGTTGGGTCTGGTGCGGCTGGTCAGCGAAGCGGGCCGATGACAGGCGGCGGAACGGACCGCCGCCGAGGAGGCGTCGCGGGCCGCCGGCCGTGCAGCCGGGTACTGCTGGGCGCCGCACGAGGGAGGCCGCGCGGTGCACGAGGCCTCCGCACGAAGATCGGCAGCATGTCGACCACCGCACGGGGCGAACCGCCGTAACGGACGCCCACGGCGTGACGTGGACTACGTAGCTGCACAGACGAGTCTCGACCAGTGCCGAGGCGCACTGGCGGGGGCGTCCAAGTCGGCGAGAGAAGCTTGATCGTCTTCCCTACGGGCACGCAGTGGGCCGGATGACGATCCCTGGCGTGTCGCTCCACCGTTCCGGCGTCCCGGGGGCGCAATGTCGACCCAGGTGAGAACGTTCCTGCGCCGACGGGCGAGAGTGGGGCGGGTGGGACTCGAACCCACGGCCGACGGATTATGAGTCCGCTGCTCTAACCGGCTGAGCTACCGCCCCATAGCGGCGTGTCGCGTACATGTGTGCGCGCCGTCTGCCGCAGCATAGCCGCTCATACGATCTCCTGCTTCGGATGGTCGGCTTCTGCGCTGCTTCCTGACCTTGAGGACTTAGGCGCGCGCGCCGTGGTTCCCACGGACATGAAAAAGGACCCCGTAGGGTCCTCGTTCAGCGTGCTCCCCCGACTGGACTCGAACCAGTAACCTGCCGGTTAACAGCCGGCTGCTCTGCCAATTGAGCTACGGAGGACCGAAGCTCCCCCGACTGGACTCGAACCAGTAACCTGCCGGTTAACAGCCGGCTGCTCTGCCAATTGAGCTACGGAGGATCGCCTCGTTGCATCGAACGTACCTACCTGGGTATTCGCCAGGCGGCGCTCGCTCGCTGCGACACATACATTAGCGCAAGCAGGGGGGTGCTCCGCCAATCGGTTCCCCACGGTCCCGACGTCGCACCACAGACCTACCCCAGGGAAGGGTGGCAGCCATGCGCTACCGGCTCACGTTCGTCGCCGGAGTGGCCCTCGGTTACGTACTCGGCACGAGGGCCGGACGCGAGCGCTACGAGCAGCTGAAGAAGTCCGCTCGTCAGATCGCGCAGAACCCCGCCGTACGCAACACCGCGGAGACCGCCGCCCAGCAGGGCCGCGTCTACGCGGGCAAGGCCTTCCACACGGTCACCCACAAGGTCGGCGACCACGTCCCCGACTCGGTGACCCAACGCGTCCGCTCCCTCCGCGAGCGCAACACCAACGGCTTCCCGGAGGACGACTGGGGCACGAGCAACACGTAGTCGCGCCCCCACCCGGCAAAGCACAGCAACTCCCACGGCGCCCACGGCCAAAACAAGCGCCGCGATGCGGCAGAATTTTGGACATGGGGATAGTCGCCGGGTTGGACAGCTCGCCCGATTTCACGCGCATCGTCGTCTGCGACGCGGACACGGGCGCCGTACTCAGGCAGGGGTACGCCCCGCATCCGGTGGAGGCACCGGAAGGCGCGGGCGGGCGGCCCAGCGACGTGGATCCGCAGGCCTGGCTGCTGTCCCTGGGCGAGGCCGCGGGGGGCGGCCTGCTGGAGGGCGTGCAGGCCATCGGTGTCTCCTCGCAGCAGAACGCGCTGGTCCCGCTGGACGCCCAGGGCAACACGGTGCGTCCGGCGCTGGTCGGCGGCGACAAGCGGGCGCAGATCGCGGCGGCCGACCTCATCGACGCGCTCGGCGGCCGGGAGGCCTGGGCGCAGGCCGTCGGCTGTGTGCCGCAGGCCGCGCAGCCCGTGACCAAGCTGCGCTGGCTCGCGAAGAACGAACCCGAGAACGCGCACCGAATCGCCGCCCTGCTGCAGGCCCATGACTGGCTGGTGTGGCAGCTGCTGGGGCGGCCCGTGCGCCGGACCACCGACCGCGGCGGAGCCTCCGGCACCGGGTACTGGTCCGCCGCCACCGGCGGCTACCGGCCCGACCTGGTCGAGCTGGCACTCGGCCACCAGGCGATGCTGCCCGAGGTGATCGGCCCGGCGGACGCGGCCGGCACGACCCCGGAGGGGCTGCTGATCTCGGCCGGGACCGGGGAGACCATGGCCGCCGCGTTCGGGCTCGGGATCGGGCTCGGGGACGCGGTCGTGTCGCTCGGGGCCTCCGGGTCCGTGATGGCCGTGCACCCGGAGGCGCTCGCCGACCAGGCCGGGATGATCACGTCCCTCGCGGACGCCACCGGCATGCACCTGCCGGTCGTCACCACCCTGAACGCCGTACGCACCCTGCGCGGCACCGCCGAACTCCTCGGCCTGCCGGACCTGGAAAGCCTGTCCGACCTGGCGATGAAGTCGACTCCGGGGTCGCACGGGCTGGTACTCCTGCCGTACCTGGAGGGTGAGCGGACGCCGAGTCTGCCGCACACCGCCGGGACCCTCGCCGGGCTGCGCCGCGAGTCGATGAAGCCCGAGCATCTGGCCCGGGCCTCGTTCGAGGGCATGCTGTGCGGGCTGGCCGACGCGCTGGACGTGCTGCGCGGGCGGGGTGTGGAGGTGCGGCGGATCTTCCTGCTGGGACAGGCCGCCGAGCTGCCCGCCGTGCAGGCCGCGGCGCCCTCGCTGTTCGGCGCGCAGGTCGTCGTACCGCAGCCCGCGGACTACGCGGCGATCGGCGCGGCCCGGCAGGCCGCGTGGGCGCTCGGCGTGTCGCAGGGCACACTCGACCCGCGCACCCCGCCGGCCTGGCCGGGGCCGGCCGCGCAGGTGCTGGAGCCCGGCGACCAACTGGCTGTGGGTCAGGCCGTACGGCAGCAGTACGTGTCGGTGCGGGAGCAGACCCACCCCGGGGCATTTCGCCCATAACGCCACAAACTCACAAGGCCGTACGGGCACCGCTGCTGGGTTAATCGGTTGAGGTAACGCGGGTGGAGTGTTCGACGATAGGGGCCAGGGGCAACCGACCAGCCCCTACCGCCGACTCCGAGAGACGTAGCGTGCTCATACGACTTCTGCGGACCTACCTCAGGCCCTACAAGAAACCCATAGCTCTCCTGGTGCTGCTGCAGTTCCTGCAGACCTGCGCCACCCTCTACCTGCCCACACTCAACGCGCACATCATCGACAACGGCGTCGTGAAGGGCGACACGGGTTACATCCTGTCCTTCGGCGCCCTGATGATCGGCATCTCGCTGGCCCAGGTCGTCTGCAACATCGGTGCCGTGTACTACGGCGCCCGCACCGCCTCCGCGCTCGGCCGGGACGTGCGCGGCGCCGTGTTCGACCGGGTGCAGTCCTTCTCCTCCCGTGAGGTGGGTCACTTCGGGGCACCCTCGCTCATCACCCGTACGACCAACGACGTCCAGCAGGTCCAGATGCTGGCCCTGATGACGTTCACGCTGATGGTGTCGGCGCCCATCATGTGTGTCGGCGGGATCGTCCTGGCACTCGGCCTGGACGTGCCGCTGTCCGCGGTGCTCATCGCCGTCGTGCCCGTGCTCGGCATCTCCGTGACACTGATCGTGCGCCGGCTGCGTCCGCTGTTCCGGTCCATGCAGGTCCGCCTGGACACGGTGAACCGGGTGCTGCGCGAGCAGATCACCGGCAACCGGGTGATCCGCGCCTTCGTCCGGGACGAGTACGAGCAGAGCCGGTTCGGGAAGGCAAACGGTGACCTGACCGAGATGCAGCTGGCCACCGGCCGGATGCTCGCGCTGATGTTCCCGATCGTCATGACGGTGGTGAACCTGTCGTCGATCGCAGTGGTGTGGTTCGGCGCGCACCGCATCGACAGTGGCGGGATGCAGATCGGCGACCTGACCGCGTTCCTCGCCTATCTGATGCAGATCGTCATGTCCGTGATGATGGCCACCTTCATGTTCATGATGGTGCCGCGCGCGGAGGTGTGCGCCGAGCGCATCCAGGAGGTCCTGGACACCGACTCGAGCGTGGTGCCGCCGCTCTCCCCGGTCGTCGAGCTGCGCCGGCACGGGCATCTGGAGATCCGGGGCGCGGGCTTCCGCTATCCGGGTGCCGAGGAGCCGGTGCTGAAGTCCATCGACCTGGTAGCCAGGCCGGGTGAGACGACCGCCGTCATAGGCTCGACCGGCAGCGGCAAGTCGACGCTGCTCGGTCTGGTCCCGCGGCTGTTCGACGCCACCGAGGGAGAGGTCCTGGTGGACGGTGTCGACGTCCAGCAGGTCGAGCCGGCGCTGCTCGCGAAGACCGTCGGGCTCGTGCCGCAGAAGCCGTACCTGTTCGCGGGGACGGTCGCGACCAACCTGCGCTACGGCAATCCGGACGCCACCGACGAGGAACTGTGGCACGCGCTGGAGGTGGCGCAGGCCAAGGACTTCGTGCAGAAGCTGGAGGGCGGCCTGGGCGCGCCGATCGCGCAGGGCGGCACGAACGTGTCGGGCGGTCAGCGCCAGCGCCTCGCCATCGCCCGCACGCTCGTACAGCGCCCGGAGATCTACCTCTTCGACGACTCCTTCTCCGCGCTCGACTACGCCACGGACGCGGCGCTGCGCTCGGCGCTCGCCGAGGAGACCGCCGAGGCGACCGTCGTCATCGTCGCCCAGCGCGTGGCGACCATCCGGGACGCTGACCGGATCGTCGTGCTGGACGAGGGCCGGGTGGTCGGCGCAGGCCGGCACCACGAGCTGATGGCGAGCAACGAGACGTACCGGGAGATCGTGCTCTCCCAGCTCACGGAAGCGGAGGCTGCCTGATGGCCGGGCCCATGGGACGCATGATGGCCGGGGGCGGCCCCGACCAGCGCTCGATGGACTTCAAGGGGTCGGGCAAACGGCTCGTCGCCCGGTTCAGGCCCGAACGGGTCACCATCTACGCCCTGCTGCTGTGCGTGGTCGTGAGCGTCGCTCTGAACGTGATCGGCCCGAAGATCCTCGGCAGGGCCACCGACCTGGTGTTCGGCGGCATCATCGGCCGGAGGATGCCGGCCGGGGCCACCAAGGAACAGGTGCTCCAGTCGATGCGCGAGCGGGGCCAGGGCTCCATCGCGGACATGCTGAAGAGCACCGACTTCACCCCCGGCAAGGGCATCGACTTCGATGCCGTCGGGAACGTCCTGCTGCTCGCGCTGTGCACCTTCCTGGTCGCCGGTCTGCTGATGGCGGTCGCCACCCGGCTGGTCAACCGGGCCGTGAACCGCACGATGTACCGGATGCGCGAGGACGTGCAGACGAAGCTGTCCCGGCTGCCGCTGTCGTACTTCGACAAGCGCCAGCGCGGCGAGGTGCTCTCGCGGGCCACCAACGACATCGACAACATCGGGCAGACGCTGCAGCAGTCGATGGGCCAGCTGATCAACTCGGTGCTGACCATCATCGGCGTGCTCGCGATGATGTTCTACGTCTCCTGGATCCTCGCGCTGGTCGCGCTGGTGACGGTGCCGCTGTCGTTCGTGGTCGCCACCCGGGTCGGCAAGCGGTCGCAGCCGCACTTCGTGCAGCAGTGGCGCTCCACCGGCAAGCTGAACGCGCACGTCGAGGAGATGTACACCGGGCACACCCTGGTGAAGGTCTTCGGGCGGCAGCAGGAGTCGGCGAAGCAGTTCGCCGAGCAGAACGAGGCGCTGTACGAGGCCGGGTTCAAGGCGCAGTTCAACAGCGGTGTGATGCAGCCGCTGATGATGTTCGTGTCGAACCTGAACTACGTGCTGGTGGCGGTCGTCGGTGGCCTCAGGGTCGCGTCGGGCGCGCTGTCCATCGGTGACGTGCAGGCCTTCATCCAGTACTCGCGGCAGTTCTCGATGCCGCTGACGCAGGTCGCGTCGATGGCGAACCTGGTGCAGTCGGGTGTCGCCTCGGCCGAGCGGATCTTCGAACTCCTGGACGCGGAGGAGCAGGAGGCGGATCCGGTACCGGGCGAGCGGCCGGCGGAACTGCGCGGGCGGGTGGCGCTGGAAGGCGTGTCCTTCCGGTACGACCCGGAGAAGCCGCTGATCGAGGACCTGTCGCTGAAGGTGGAGCCCGGGCAGACGGTGGCGATCGTCGGCCCGACCGGTGCCGGCAAGACCACGCTGGTCAACCTGCTGATGCGGTTCTACGACGTCTCGGGCGGACGGATCGCCCTGGACGGCGTGGACATCCGGAAGATGTCCCGGGACGAACTGCGGTCCGGGATCGGCATGGTGCTGCAGGACACCTGGCTGTTCGGCGGCAGCATCGCGGACAACATCGCGTACGGCGCCTCGCGCGAGGTCACCCGGGGCGAGATCGAGGAGGCGGCGCGGGCGGCCCACGCGGACCGCTTCATCCGCACCCTGCCCGAGGGGTACGACACCGTGATCGACGACGAGGGCACGGGGGTCAGCGCCGGTGAGAAGCAGCTCATCACCATCGCGCGGGCGTTCCTGTCCGACCCGACGATCCTGGTGCTGGACGAGGCGACCAGCTCCGTCGACACCCGCACCGAGGTGCTGATCCAGAAGGCGATGGCCAAACTCGCCGACGGGCGGACCTCGTTCGTCATCGCGCACCGGCTCTCCACCATCCGGGACGCAGACACGATCCTGGTGATGGAGAACGGCTCGATCGTCGAACAGGGCGCCCACACGGAGCTGCTGGAGGCGGACGGGGCGTACGCCCGGCTGTACAAGGCCCAGTTCGCGCAGGCCGTGGCCGAGGTCGACTGATCCCCGGGGGTCGCTCACGTCAGGTGGGCGGCCCCCTCAGTCCAGGTATCCCCGCAACTGGTCCGCGAAGGCGTGGTCCCTGAGCTTGTTCAGCGTCTTCGACTCGATCTGCCGTATCCGTTCCCGGGTCACGCCGAACAGGCGGCCTATCTCCTCCAGAGTGCGCGGGCGGCCGTCGGCCAGGCCGTAGCGGAGCTGGACGACCTTGCGTTCCCGCTCGCCGAGGGTGGAGAGCACGGCCTCCAGGTGCTCGCGAAGCAGCAGGAACGCGGCCGACTCGACAGGGCTCGTGGCGTCGCCGTCCTCGATGAGGTCACCGAGCGCGACGTCGTCCTCCTCGCCGACCGGGGCGTGCAGGGACACCGGCTCCTGGGCCAGGCGCAGCACCTCGCCGACCCGCTCGGGGGGCAGGTCCAGATGCGCGGCGACCTCTTCCGGCGTCGGCTCGTAGCCGCGTTCCTGGAGCATGCGGCGCTGGACCCGGACGACCCGGTTGATCAGCTCCACCACGTGCACGGGGACACGGATGGTGCGCGCCTGGTCGGCCAGGGCACGGGACATGGCCTGCCGGATCCACCAGGTGGCGTAGGTGGAGAACTTGTAGCCGCGGGCGTAGTCGAACTTCTCCACGGCCCGGATGAGCCCGAGGTTGCCCTCCTGGACCAGGTCGAGCATGGTCAGGCCGCGGCCGACGTACCGCTTGGCGACGGAGACCACGAGCCGCAGGTTGGCCTCGATGAGGCGGCGCTTGGCCATCCGGCCCATGACGACGAGCCGGTCCAGGTCGAGCGCGAGCTGGCTGTCCAGGTCGGGGGTGTTGCCCAGCTTCTCCTCGGCGAACAGCCCCGCCTCGACCCGGCGGGCGAGTTCGACCTCCTCCGCCGCGGTGAGGAGCGGGATGCGGCCGATCTCGCGCAGGTACTGCCGGAACAGGTCGGAGGAGGGCCCGCCGGTCTCGGCACGGGCGGCGGCGGGGGCCTCGACGGGTTCGGGGGCCTCCTCCGGCGCCTCGGGCTCGTCCGGTTCCTCCCGCAGCGCCTCGGCGGGCGGCTCCGCCGGCTCGGAGGCGTCTTCCGGGTGGCCGAGGGCACGACCCTGCGGGGGCACGGCCACGAGGACGTCGGACTCGGCGTCCGACTCGTCGGCGGTGGCGCTGGTGCTGCTGTCGGTCTGGCTGAGGGTCTGGGTCTGCACGGGGGCGACCTCCAGGATGATCGCTGCTCAAGGTGTGCGGCAGCGGTACTTCGGGAGCGGAGAGTCGACGGCCTGCGCTCCTGGACAGGCCCTGGGGACTCGGGCACCGCCCCCAGTGTGGGGGAAGACACATCTCCGCCACGAGGGGCTTGCGGTGACTTTTTGCATCCGGCTCGTGACCGGTTGGTGACCAGGGCCGGAAACCCGGGCGCCGCACCCCGGCCGGTCTGCGACGATCTCCCGGTGCCCGGACTCCTGTACGAAACCCATGTGACCGTCGCCTGCGCGGCCACCGCCGAGGCGGAGCGGCTGCGCGTCTGGGCCGGTGCCGCGGGGCTGAAGCTGACCCACATCGTGCTGGCCCGCGGCCGGATGCGGCAGCAGCCGATGCTCACCCTCGCCGGATCGACGTCGTACGCCGAGGAGTCGGCGCGGGCGGACCGGACCGTGGCGGCGCTGCGGGCCAACGGTTTCGCACCGGTCCGGGTGAAGATCGAGTCGGTGCCGTGGGCACCGGAGGTGCCGGCCGGGCCGTGCGCAGGCGGGCGGTCCGGCGGACAGTATTTCGAGCACCACGTGAAGCTGCTGCTGGACGCGGACACCGACCTCGGCGCACTGACCGCACGGGTCGTCCCGCACGGCGCGCACCTGTCGTGGAACGCCCGGCGGGTACAGCAGGGCGGCCGGCACGAGCGGTTCGTGACGCAGCGCTGCCGGGGCGTGGCGGACGAGGACGCGGGGCGGGCGCTGGAGCGGCTGCTGGCGGAGCTGGACGGGTTCGACGTGCTGTCCGTGGAGCGGGAGTTCGTGCTCTACGACAGCGACGAGTCGGTGGACGAGGGGTGGCTCGAGGACGGGCCGACGCGGGAGGTACGGGCATGAGCGGGACCTGGCAGGACTTCGGATGGCGGAACACGGAGATCCCCCGGGAGCCCCTGGACGACGCGACGCGCCGGGCGCAGGACCTGCCGAGGACGCTGGTCCGGGTGCCCGGTGACGACGTCGTGCAACGGTCCGTCTTCGAGCCGGCCCTGAAGCAGTACCAGAACGCCTACCGGGCCACCGACCCCGTTTTCACCGACCCGGCCCGGGGCGAGGCCTGGCATACGGCCCGGCGGCGGGCGCTGCACCTCGTGCTGGCCGCGGTCGCGGACTCGGAGTGGGTCGAGTCGCTGGTGCTGCGCGGCAGCGTGCTGATGGAGGCCTGGTTCGGCGAGGCCGCCCGTGAGCCCGGTGACCTGGACTTCGTCGTCGTACCGCGTTCGTGGCACATCCATGACGCCGCGACGACCCGGATGTTCGACGGCGTCACGGCCGCCGCGGAGGCGTTCGCCGCTGCGCACGGGGACGGGGTGTCCCTCTCCGCGCGGGGCGCGGTGGTCGAGGACATCTGGACCTACGACCGCGTGCCCGGCCGACGGCTGATGCTGCCCTGGTCGGCGCCCGGCCTGCCCGGCGGGCACGTCCAGCTCGACCTCGTCTTCGGCGAGGAGCTGCCCGAACCGCCCGAGCCGGCGCAGTTGCCCGGCGGCCCGGTCCTGCTCGCGGCCACGCCCGCGCTGTCGCTCGCCTGGAAGCTCATGTGGCTGATCGACGACGCGTACCCGCAGGGCAAGGACCTCTACGACGCCGTGCTCCTGGCCGAACGCCACCCGCTCCCCTACGACCTGCTGCTGCGCGTCTTCCACCTCTCGGGCAGCGAGACCCTGGCCGGCCGGCACCGCAAGGAGGTCACCCCGGCGGACGTGGCGCAGGCCGCAGGGTACGTCGAGTGGCACCACTTCGCCGGCGAGTACCCCCAGTTCGCCGACCGGGAACGGGAATTCGCGGACCGGCTGCTGCGGGCCGTGACGCCGGCCTTCCCGGAGGCCTAGAGCGCCTCCGCGCCCCGCACGCGCAGGGTCTGGTCGTACTGCTGCAGAACCCACATCTCGTTCTGCACCGCGGCCAGCTGAGCGGGGTCGCCGCCGGTGGACAGGCGGGTCAGCTGGGACTGGATGTCGCGGATGCGGCGCTCCACGGCGCGGCGGCGGATCTGCACCAGCACCGTGCCGGCGTACGTCTCGTCCACGGTGCGGCGCAGGATCGGCTCGACGGCCAGTTCGGTGACCATCGCGCGGACGGCGTCGTCGGGCGCCGCCTCGCGCACGCGGACCAGGTACTCCTGCGAGTCCGGGACGCCGTACTCGGCGCCGCCCGCCTCCGCGATCGCCTGGCGTACGGCGGCGTAGGGCGGGGCGGTGAACTCGTCGATGCCGTACGCGTCGAAGGCCGGGGAGACCAGTTCGGGCCGCTGCAGGGCGAGTTTGAGGAGTTCGCGCTCGGCGGCGAAGACGGGGTTGCGCAGGGTGAGGGCCGGGCCGGAGGGGCCGGGGCGGGGGCCGGCCTCCCACTGCTGCTGGGGGCCGCGGGGCTGCTGCTGCGGCTTGCCGCCGCGCTCGCGGGCCCAGCGGGCCAGCTGGGCCACGCGCTTGACCACGAACTGGGTGTCGAGGATGCCGAGCATGCCGGCGAGTTCGACGGCCACCTCGTGCTGGGCGCCGCTGTTCTTGATACGGGCGACGATCGGCGCGGCCTCGTCCAGGGCGGCCGCGCGGCCGGCCGGGGTGTCGAGGTCGTAGCGGCTCACGATCTGACGCAGCGCGAACTCGAACAGCGGGGTGCGGGGTTCGGCCAGGTCGGCGACCGCCTCGTCACCCTTGGCCAGACGCAGCTCACAGGGGTCCATGCCGTCGGGCGCGATCGCGATGTAGGTCTCGGCGGCGAACTTCTGGTCGTCCTCGAACGCGCGCAGAGCCGCCTTCTGGCCGGCCGCGTCGCCGTCGAAGGTGAAGATCACCCTGGCCGAGCCGTTGTCCATGAGGAGCCGGCGCAGGATCTTGATGTGGTCGCCGCCGAAGGCCGTACCGCAGGTGGCGATGGCCGTCGTCACACCGGCGAGATGGCAGGCCATGACGTCCGTGTAACCCTCGACGACGACGGCCCGGCTGGCCTTGGCGATGTTCTGCTTGGCGAGGTCGATGCCGTACAGGACCTGGGACTTCTTGTAGATCGCCGTATCGGGCGTGTTCAGGTACTTCGGGCCGTTGTCCGCCTCGTACAGCTTGCGGGCGCCGAAGCCGACGACCTCGCCGCCGATGTCCCGGATGGGCCACATCAGCCGGCCCCGGAACCGGTCGATGGGACCACGGCGGCCCTCCTGCGACAGTCCGGAGAGGACCAGCTCCTTGTCCGTGAAGCCCTTGCCGCGCAGGTAGCGGGTGAGGTGGTCCCAGCCCTGGGGGCTGTAGCCGACGCCGAAGTGGACGGCGGCGGCCTGGTCGAAGCCGCGCTCGGCGAGGAAGATCCGGCCGGTCTCGGCCTCGGGGCTGGTGGCGAGCTGCTCGGCGTACCACTGGGCGGCGATCTTGTGCGCCTCGACCAGGCGGATGCGCTCGCCGCGCTGGTGGGCGGGGTTGTACCCGCCCTCCTCGTAGCGCAGCGTGATGCCGGCCTGGGCGGCCAGGCGCTCGACCGCCTCCGAGAAGGAGAGGTGGTCCACCTTCATGACGAAGGTGATGGTGTCGCCGCCCTCCTGGCAGCCGAAGCAGTGGAAGAGTCCCTTGCTCGGGCTGACCTGGAAGGACGGCGACTTCTCGTCGTGGAAGGGGCACAGCCCCTTGAGGTTGCCGCCACCGGCGTTGCGCAGCTGGAGGTACTCGGAGACCACGGCGTCGATCGGGACCGCGTCCCGTACCGCCTTCACGTCCTCGTCGTTGATCCGTCCTGCCACGAGGTGATTCTACGGGGGCGGACCGACACTCATGAGACGAGGCTTTCGAGCGGAATGTGCGGGTCCGCCAGCGCCTCCGTGTTCACCTGGGCCTGGGAGCGGATCAGGTTCTGGATCTGCTCTGTGACATCCCACACGTTCACGTTCATCCCGGCCAGGACGCGCCCTTCCTTGATCCAGAACGCGATGAACTCCCGCTTGCCCGCGTCGCCCCGGATGACGACCTCGTCGTAGGAGCCCGGCGGCGCCCAGCCGCTGTACTCCATCCCGAGGTCGTACTGGTCGGTGAAGAAGTAGGGCACCCGGTCGTAGACGACGTCGCTGCCGAGCATGGCGCGGGCGGCGGCCGGGCCGCCGTTGAGGGCGTTGGCCCAGTGCTCCACCCGGATCCGGGTGCCGAACAGCGCCAGCGGGAACGCGGCGACGTCGCCGGCCGCGTGGATGTCCGGGTCGGAGGTGCACAGCCGCTCGTCCACGACGACACCGCCCCCGTGCGCCCGGTCGGCGATCTCCAGCCCCGCCGACTCCGCGAGCGCGGCCCGCGGCGCCGCGCCGATCGCCGCGAGGACGGCGTGCGCCGGGTGCTCCTCGCCGTCGTCGGTGCGCACCGCGAGGACCATGCCGTCCTGACCGACGATCTCGGTGAGCCGGACGCCGAAGCGGAAGCGGACGCCGTGCTCGCGGTGCAGCTCGGCGAAGACGTTGCCCAGCTCCGGGCCGAGCACGCTGTGCAGCGGGGTCGCCAGCGGTTCGATGACGGTGACCTCGGCGCCGTACTCGCGGGCCGCCGCCGCGACCTCCAGGCCGATCCAGCCGGCGCCCGCGATCACGAGGTGCCCGTTGTCCCGGCCGAGGTGCTGGAGGACGCCCTTGAGCCGCTCGGCGTGGGCGAGGCGGCGCAGATGGTGGACGCCCACCAGGTCGGTGCCGGGGATGTCGAGGCGGCGGGGCTCCGCGCCGGTGGCGAGCAGGAGCTTGTCGTAGTGGACGAGGGTGCCGTCGTCGCCGAAGCGGACCGTCTTCGCGCCGCGGTCGATCCGGTCGACGGTCTGGCCGAGGTGCAGCTCGACGTCGTTCTGCGCGTACCAGGCCGGCTCGTGCACGAAGACGCTGTCGCGCTCCTCCTTGCCGAGCAGAAAGCCCTTGGACAGGGGCGGGCGCTCGTACGGGTGGTCACGCTCGTCGCAGA
Organism: Streptomyces sp. NPDC085866; assembly: GCF_044541035.1. NCBI lineage: Bacteria > Bacillati > Actinomycetota > Actinomycetes > Kitasatosporales > Streptomycetaceae > Streptomyces > Streptomyces sp. NPDC085866. Next base: position 763,070 of record NZ_JBITSQ010000001.1, on the reverse strand, counting down.
TCAGTATCACCCGGCCGCTGAAGCCCTCCGCCCGGAGCGTCTCGGCCGCCTTCGCACCGGCGAGACCGCCTCCGACGATGACGAATGTCTGATCCGCGTCGACCACTTGATGCCTCCTCGTAAGGGTGCCGCCACATGCGAGCGTCCCGCACGCAGCGTGATGCGGGAAGAGGGAGTGCCCCGATCAGGCCACCCTGGGTCACGTTCCTCTCACATATGCCCCGTCAGTGTCGCGTGCAGCGAGCGTGCGGAGGCGTCGGTGAGGGAGGCGATCTGGTCGACGATCACCCGCTTGCGCGCGTGGTCGTCGGGTGCCTCCTCGAACAGCGCGCGGAACTGGGGCTCCAGACCGTCCGGCGCGCGGGCGGTGAGCGCCTCGGCCAGCTCGGCGACGACCACCCGCTGGTCGGCACGGAGCCGCTCCTGCTCGGCGCGCTGCATGACGTACCGGTCGGCGACCGCCTTGAGCACCGCGCACTCCAGGCGGGTCTCGCGGGGTACGACGAGTTCGGCGCCGTAGCGGGTGAGCCGGCCGGTGCCGTACGCGGCGCGGGTGGCGGTCTCGGCGGCCAGGCAGAACCGGCCGATGAGCTGGCTGGTGGTGTCCTTGAGGCGGGCCTGGGCGACCGCGGTGCCGTCGTAGCCGTGCGGCCACCACTCCTCGTCCTGGAGGCGGTCGAGGGCGGCGGCCAGCTCCGCCGGGTCGGTGTCCGCGGGGACGTAGCGGCCGATGGCCACCTCGAACACCGCCTGCCGCTCGGGCTCCGCGTGCAGGCAGTTGGGGTCGATGTGGCCGGCATGCAGGCCGTCCTCGACGTCGTGCACCGAGTAGGCCACGTCGTCCGACCAGTCCATGACCTGGGCCTCGAAGCAGGTGCGGGTGCCGGGGGCGGTCTTGCGGACCCAGTCGAACACCGGGCGGTCGTCCTCGTACACGCCGAACTTCGGGGACTTTGGGACGGTGGGGTGGGCGCCGCGCGGCCAGGGGTACTTGGTGGCGGCGTCCAGGGCGGCGCGGGTGAGGTTGAGGCCGACGGAGCCTTCGGGGGTGAAGCGCTTGGGCTCGATGCGGGTGAGGAGCCTCAGCGACTGGGCGTTGCCCTCGAAACCGCCGCAGTCGTCGGCGAATTCGTTCAGGGCGACTTCGCCGTTGTGGCCGAAGGGCGGGTGACCCAGGTCGTGCGAGAGGCAGGCCGCTTCCACCAGGTCGGGGTCGCAGCCGAGGGCTGCGCCCAGCTCTCGGCCCACCTGGGCGCATTCCAGGGAGTGGGTGAGGCGGGTGCGGGGGCTGGCGTCCCATGCGAGGCTGCGTGTGCCGGGCGTGACCACCTGGGTTTTGCCGGCCAGGCGACGAAGTGCTGCGCTGTGCAGGATGCGGGCGCGGTCGCGTTGGAAGGCGGTGCGGCCTGGGCGTTTGTCGGGCTCGGGGGCCCAGCGTTCGACTGACGTCGGGTCGTAGCTGTCGAGGGGTGCGGTGCCTTCCATGATTCGACAGTAAGGGGCGGCAGTGACAATTGGGTGGTGCCGTGCGCCTGATCATCTGCCGGGTCGGGTCGTGTGGCGGGTGCGGGTGCGTTGTGGCTGGTCGCGCAGTTCCCCGCGCCCCTTAGGGGGTTTGCGCCGACGCCTGTTTCAAGCTGAGGCCAGTTCCGCCTCCTTCGTCGCCTGTGCCTGGTCGTAGCGGTGCAGGATCAGGTGCGCCATCGAGTCCTGGGCTCCGAGAGGGGCGGAGGCCAGCCAGGGAGCCTGGGTTGCGCACTGCGTCGCAAAACGCCCCGGCGCCGTGAAGTACGACGCGATCGCCACTCTGTGGCGGCCCCTCGCCGCCAGTGCGCGCAGGGCCGTCTCGACCGTGGGGGCCGCCGCCGAGGCGTACGCGGGGACCACCGGGACGCCGAGGCGGTCGGCGAGGAGGCGGGCCGTGCGGCGGGTGTCGGTCGCCGAGTCGGGGTCGCGGGAGCCCGCAGCCGCGAGGACGACCGCGGTCGCGCGGCGCGTGGTGGCGTCCATGGTGGTGGGCCAGCCGGCCTCGGTCAGGCGGGTGTGCAGGGCGTCGACCAGGAGCGGGTGGGGGCCGAGGGGGGCGGCCACGCGGGTGCGGGCGGGTGCGGCGGCGGCCATCTCGGGGATGTCCTGCTTGACGTGGTAGCCGCGGCCGAGGAGCAGCGGGACGAGGACGGCGGGGGTGTCGCCGAGGGCGGCGAGGGTGTCGGGGAGCAAGGGCTCGTTCAGCTCGATGTGGCCCAGGTGGAGGGGAAGGGCGGGGCGAAGTTCGCGTACCCGGTCCAGCAGGGCCCGTACGGTGTCGAGCGCGCGCGGGTCGCGGCTGCCGTGGGCGACCAGGACCAGGGCGGGCCGGGCCGGGCGGCGGCCGATCGGCGAGACGAGCCGGAGCCGGCCGGCGAGCTGGCTGCTGATGCTGTTCATGAGGTGCGCCGTGCTGTCGAGGTGGATGCGGGGCTCGTCGCGAGAAGGGTTCGACGCCGTCATGGAAGGATCCTGGCGCCGGGAGGTTGCGCCGCCGTTGCCGGGCCGTCACGGGTATTTTCCGTGCGTTCACTTCGTACGAATGCACGATGTGAGGCGAACCGGACCGGTGTCCCGTGCGTCCTCCAAGTTCGGAACCGATCACTGGGGGACCGCATGAAGATCCGTCGACCGCGGCTGCCGCGCACGCGCAGGGGGCAGCGGCGGCTGGTGCGGGCCGTGATGGCCGTGTGTGTGCTTGCGCTGCTGCCGGCCACCTGGCTGTACGTGTCGACGGCGGACCGGCTGCGGACGACGGCGGACGTGCCGCGCACCGACGTCGCCGTGGTGTTCGGGGCCGGGCTGTGGGACGGGGAGCCGTCGCCGTACCTCGCGCACCGGCTCGACGCGGCGGCGAAGCTGTACCGGGCGGGCCGGATCAAGGTCGTGCTGGTCACCGGGGACAACAGCCGCAAGGACTACGACGAGCCGGACGCCATGCGCACGTACCTCAGGAAGCACGGGGTGCCGGACGACCGGATCGTCAGCGACTACGCGGGGTTCGACACCTGGGACTCCTGTGTGCGGGCCAAGAAGATCTTCGGGGTGGACCGGGCGGTGCTGATCAGCCAGGGGTTCCACATCCGGCGGGCGGTGGCGCTGTGCGAGGCCGCGGGGGTGGACTCGTACGGGATCGGGGTGGCGGCCAAACACGATGCGACCTGGTACTACGGCGGCACGCGCGAGGTGTTCGCGGCGGGCAAGGCGGCGCTGGACGCGGTGTTCCATCCGGATCCGACGTTCCTCGGGCCGAAGGAGCCCGGGGTGGCGCGGGCGCTCGCCGCGGGACGCTGACCGCCGCCTCACGGTGCTCGCACGGGCGCGGGGAGGTCGGCTTCCCGGCCGTGTAACAGGGAGCCGTCACGGGACGTAACACGCCCGAAGCACGCTGGTCGGCATGGAGACCACCTCGACGCCCACCCACTGCCCGTACTGCGCCTTGCAGTGCGGGATGAACATCACGCCCCTGCCGCAGGGGGGCGTCGAGGTGACCGAGCGCGCGGACTTCCCGGTGAACCGGGGCGCGCTGTGCGGCAAGGGTCGTACGGCACCGGCGGTGCTGTCGTCGGCGGTGCGGCTGACCTCGCCGCTGGTGCGGTCCGGAGGCCGGCTGGTGCCCGCGTCCTGGGAGGCGGCGCTGGACCTGATCGCCGAGCGGCTCGGGACGGCGCGGGAGCGGTACGGGCCCGATGCGCTGGGGGTGTTCGGCGGGGGCGGGCTGACGAACGAGAAGGCGTACACGCTCGGCAAGTTCGCTCGGGTGGTGCTGGGCACCTCGCAGATCGACTACAACGGCCGCTTCTGCATGTCGTCGGCGGCGGCCGCCGGTACGAAGGCGTTCGGTCTGGACCGGGGGCTTCCGTTCCCGCTGGAGGACATCCCGAAGACCGGGTGCGTGATCCTCGTCGGTTCCAACCTCGCCGAGACCATGCCGCCGTCGCTGCGCTTCTTCAGCGAGCTGCGGGAGAACGGCGGCACGCTGATCGTCGTGGACCCGCGCCGCACGCGGACCGCCGAGCAGGCTGACCTGCACCTGGCGCCCCGTCCGGGGACGGATCTGGCGCTGGCGCTCGGTCTGTTGCACCTGGTGGTGGCGGAGGGCCGTACGGACGAGGCGTACATCCAGGAGCGCACGTCCGGCTGGGCGGAGGCGCGGGCGGCGGCGATGGCGCACTGGCCGGAGTACGTGGAGCGGATCACGGGGGTGTCCGTGCCACAGCTGCGGGAGGCGGTGCGGCTGTTCTGCGAGCCGGAGTCGGCGATGGTGCTGACGGCGCGCGGGCCGGAGCAGCAGGCCAAGGGGACGGACACGGTGGGCGCGTGGATCAACCTGTGCCTGGCGACCGGCCGCGCGGGCCGGCCGCTGTCCGGGTACGGCTGTCTGACCGGGCAGGGCAACGGGCAGGGCGGGCGGGAACACGGCCAGAAGGCCGACCAGTTGCCCGGCTACCGCAAGCTGGACGATCCGGCGGCGCGGCGGCACGTGGCCGGGGTGTGGGGCGTGGACCCCGACTCGCTGCCCGGGCCGGGGCGCAGTGCGTACGAGCTGCTGGATGCGCTCGGCACGGACATCCGGACGTTGCTGCTGATGGGGTCCAACCCGGTGGTGTCGGCGCCGCGCGCGGCCCACGTCGAGGAGCGGCTTCGTTCGCTGGACTTCCTCGCCGTGGCGGACGTCGTGCTGTCGGAGACGGCGGAGCTGGCGGACGTCGTCCTGCCGGTCGCCCAGTGGGCCGAGGAGACGGGCACGACGACCAGCCTGGAGGGCAGGGTGCTGCTGCGCCGGCAGGCGATCGCCCCGCCGCCGGAGGTCCGCAGCGACCTGCACGTCCTGCACGAGCTGGCTGCCCGGCTGGGCGTGGAGAAGGGCTTCCCGACCGACCCCGAGGAGGTCTTCGAGGAGCTGCGCAGGGCCAGCGCGGGCGGCCCTGCGGACTATTCGGGGATCAGCTACCGGCGGCTGGCGGAGGAGAACGGGGTGTTCTGGCCGTGTCCGTCGGTGCCGGACGCGGCTGCCGAGGACGGCGAGGACGCGGTGCTCGACGTGCTCCCCGACGATCCGGCCCAGGACGCCGAGACCTCCGTACATCCCGGGACCCCGCGTCTCTTCCTGGACCGGTTCGCCACGGCGGACGGGCGGGCGCGGTTCGTGCCCGTGACGCACCGGGCGAGTGCGGAGGAGCCGGACGCGGAGTATCCGCTGCTGCTGACGACCGGCCGGGTGGTGTCGCAGTACCAGTCGGGGGCGCAGACGCGGCGGGTCGCGGAGCTGAACGCGGCCGCACCCGGCCCGTTCGTGGAGCTGCACCCGCGCCTGGCGGCCCGGCTCGGGGCGGCCGAGGGCGATCCGCTGGCGGTGGTCTCCCGGCGCGGCCGGGCCGTGGCACCCGCCCGCATCACCACCGCCATCCGCCCCGACACCGTCTTCATGCCCTTCCACTGGCCGGGCGAGGGCCGCGCGAACACCCTCACCAACCCGGCCCTGGACCCGACTTCGCGGATGCCGGAGTTCAAGACGTGTGCGGTGCGGGTGGAGGCCGTCAGGCCTGTGTGACAGGAGCCCTAGGTCCACAGGAGTAGTGCGGTTCCGTCCGCGGGACGCGGTGGTGGCGGGGCGGGCTCGCGTAGGTTCGCGGTATGTCCGACACCGAGCAGTTCGACCTCGACGCCTATCTGGAGCGCATCGGATGGGAGGGGGACAGGCGGGCCGATCTCGCGACCCTGCGGGGTGTGCACCTGGCGCACGCGCTGTCCCTCACCTTCGAGAACCTGGACCCCTTGTCCGGCAGGGCTCCGTCCCTCGCCGCGGGCGATCTGATGGCCAAGATCGTCCACGGTCGGCGCGGTGGTTACTGCTACGAGCACAACACCCTGCTCAGGCTGGCCCTGGAGGCGCTCGGCCTCGGCGTGACCGGACTGGCGGGCCGGGTCGTCCTGGGGGCGGAGACGCCCGAGAGCCGGCCGCGTACGCACATGATGCTGCGCGTGGAGGTGCCGGGCGATCCCCAGCCGTATCTCGCGGACGTGGGGTTCGGGGCGGCCGGGGCGCTGCTGGCGCCGGTGCCGCTGACCGTCGGTGCGGAGTTCGAGGGTGCGGGGCGCCGGCACCGGTTCGTGCATCTGCCGCACGGCGGGCCGCTGGAGCTGTGGGCGCTGCAGGCGTACGACCGGGGCGCGCGGGACTGGGTGGGCCAGTACGCGTTCACGCTGGAGCCGTTCTTCGCGCCCGACTACGAGGTGATCAACTGGCACATCGGCACCAACCCCCGCTCCCCCTTCACCCAGCGTCCCTACCTCCAGCGGACCACCCCGGAGCGGCACCTCGCCCTCGACGGCGACCGGCTGGTCGAGACCCGGGCCGACGGCACGGTGACCGAGCGCAAGCTCGCCGACGAGGCGGAGGCGCGGCGCGTGGTGGAGGAGGAGTTCGGGATCGCCGTGCCCGAGGGGCTCACGCTGCTGGGCTGAGTCAGCGGCGGGCGAGCCAGTCCCCGCCCGCTATCAGCCGTCCCCGGGCCCGCAGCCGGGCGGCGATGCGCGGCGCGGCCACGTAGACCCAGGCCCGGACGGCCGTGCCGTCGGCGCGTACGACGTCCCGGGCGACGCGCTCGTACAGGTTGCGCGGGTCGGCCGGGGCGTACTCCTCCAGCCGGTCCAGTTCCGCGAGCAGCCGGCCGTAGGCCTCCGGGAGCGCGGTGACCAGGTCGCCGCTGACCGCTTCACCGGGGGCCTCGACGGCGTAGGGGTAGCCCGGGCCGTCGTAGAGCACCGCGTCCGGGAGCCGGGCCGGTTCCTCCGTGTGCGTGCGGCCGCGCAGGAACAGGTCGTGGTTGGGCTCGCCGGGGCGGAGGGTGCCGTAGACGAAGAAGGGGAGCGCGTCTCGGGGGTCCGGGGTGATCACGGAAACGATTCTGTACCCCCTTCGACTCCGCACACATCTCCATGACGCCGCTATGGACATGACATGTCATGCCCTCTTAAATCTCAGTCGAACTCAGCGCCACCCCCACGCCTCACCCCCACGCCTCGAAGGCGCCTCCCCAAGGAGACAGATGAGTCGGATACGTCTGCACGTCCGAGGAGCCCGTCGTCTCGCCACCGCCGGCGTCGCCGCCACCACCGCGACCCTGCTGGCCGCCGCCCTCTCCCCCGCCGCCCACGCCGACGGCCGGCCGACCCGCGCCGGAGCCATCGAGAACGCGGCCTCGGCCCTCGTGGCGCACACCGCGAGTCTGGGCCTGACCTCCGCCCAGGACACCAGCGTCCGGGACGTGATCGTCGACCGGAACGGCACCCAGCACGTCCGCTACGAGCGCACCTACCACCAACTCCCGGTGCTCGGCGGCGACTTCGTGGTCCACCTCGCTCCGAGCGGTGCCTTCCGCAGCGCCGACCGGGCGACCCGGAGCCGTATCACCCTGTCCTCGATCGTCCCCGAGGTGTCGGGCCCCAAGGCCGCCGACCTCGCGGTGAACGCACTGCGCGCCGTCAACCTCGGTGACACGCTGAAGAACCTGAAGGCCAAGCCCGAGCTGGTCGTCGACGCCCTGCACGGCGCGCCGAAGCTGGCCTGGCGCACCAACGCCGTCGGCCAGGACTCGCTCGGCAACCCGGTCGCCCGGACCGTGCTGACCGACGCCCGCACCGGCGCCCAGATCGACGCCTGGGACAGCATCGAGACGGCCACCGGCGACGGCAAGTCGCTGTACGGCGGGACCGTGCCGCTGGAGACGACCCAGTCCGGGTCGTCGTACCAGCTGAAGGACCCGACGCGCGGCAACACCTACACCGGCGACGCGGAGAACAAGACCGACCTGTGCTTCTTCGGCATCTGCTTCAGCCGGGCGCCCGCGACCCTGTTCACGGACGCCGACAACCACTGGGGCACGGGCGTCAACTCCGACCGCTCCTCGGCCGCCGTCGACGCCCAGTACGGCACCAACGAGACCTGGGACTACTACAAGAACGTCCACGGCCGCAGCGGCATCGCGGGCGACGGCAAGGGCTCGTACAACCGCGTCCACTACGGCAACAACTACAACAACGCCTTCTGGGACGACAGCTGCTTCTGCATGACGTACGGCGACGGTGACGGCAGCACCTTCGGGCCGCTCGTCGCGCTGGACGTGGCCGGGCACGAGATGTCCCACGGCGTGACCTCGAAGACGGCCGGGCTGACCTACTCGGGCGAATCCGGCGGGCTCAACGAGGCCACCTCCGACATCCTCGGCACGATGGTCGAGTGGTACGCCAACAACCCGTCCGACCCCGGTGACTACCTCATCGGCGAGAAGATCGTGAAGTCCGGCTTCGGCAAGCCCGCCCTGCGCTTCATGGACAAGCCGTCCAAGGACGGGAACTCCGCCGACTACTGGAGTTCGTCGGTCGGGAACCTCGACGTCCACTACTCCTCGGGCGTCGCCAACCACTTCGCGTACCTGCTCGCGGAGGGCAGCGGCGCGAAGACCATCAACGGGGTCAGCTACGACTCGCCGACCTACAACGGCTCGACGGTCACCGGCATCGGCCGGGACAAGGTCGGCAAGATCTGGTACCGGGCGCTGACGGTCTACATGACGTCCTCCACGAACTACAAGGGCGCCCGCACGGCCACCCTCAACGCGGCCAAGGACCTCTACGGCGCGGGGAGCACGGAGTACAACGCGGTGGCGGCGGCGTGGAGCGCGGTCAACGTGAACTGAGCCCGGGAACGCCACGAGGCCGGTGCCTGTTCAGGCACCGGCCTTCTGGTGCGCGCCCCACCCGTGCGGCCAACTACCGCTCCTGGGACGGGGATTCGCCGGACAGCTCCGGCTCGGCGTCCCGCATCACCGGGCCCGGGCGGGGGGCTTCGGCGGGCATCCGGTCGGCGCAGCCGCCGGAGAGCAGGGAGCCGAGGATCGCGATGCCGAGCCCGATGGCCGGGGCGGCGAGGCCGACGGCAGGAAGGCCGGGCCCGCTGGTGGGGCCGGCCGTGGACGAGGTCGCCGCCGAGATCCGGGTCCCGCCCGCCGGCAGACCCGACCGGCGGACGGCTGCCACCGAGACCGCGCTCCTTCCGCGCCACCGCCCCGCGGCACCTCTGGCTGTCCACGGTCATGAACCAGGCGCGCCTCGCCCATCCGGGCCCCAACCTGATGACCCTCAACGCTCGGCGCACCGGCCCAGCACCTGCCGCGCTGGTCCCGCGCAGTCAGGCGGCCGCGCTCCGGGGGCGGTTGGGGAGGGCTGACGATCCGTGGGGCGGATTGTGGAGGTCACCGGGTCACCCGTTCACACCCGGACAGGGCGCCATTTGTGTTCTTTTCATACTGATCCTCACACACGCCCATGACCTGCCGGAATTCGCCCCGACTAGGCCGTGCGGGGGCCGCGGGCACCACCCGTTCACCGCATTTCTGACGGGCTGTCAGGGAGCGGACGGGCTCGAGTGCGACTTTCCTCGGAAGGGCAGGGGCCGCACCCCCTGTACGAGTCGGATCAACGAGTCGGACAAGCCCTGGGGAGCACCATGCGACGCACCGCCCGTCTGCTGACCGGTACCGCGCTCGCCGTCGCCGCGGCAGGACTCGCCACGGCACCGGCCCACGGCGAGGCAGTAGGCACGGCGGCTCGTCTCCGGGGCGCTCCAGCCGGCAGTCTGCAGGTGTACCCGTCCACCACCATGCCCGGCAGCCAGGTCACCGTGAACACGGCGGCATGCGGGGACCGGGGCACGGCGGTCGGTGACGCGGGCGCGGTCGGCGCCGGCACCTTCACGCTGGCGCCCAGCACGCACGAGGGCGAGGCGATCGGACAGTTCCGGGTGCCGCCGAGCGCGCAGCCGGGGACGTACGAGATCGTCGCGCAGTGCGCGGAGGGCACCAAGCAGGTCACGGGCGACCTGGTCGTGGCGTTGGGCACGGCGCACGAGCAGGTGCAGCCGCGGGGAAGCGTGAAGACGGGGGTCGGCGGCGCACTCGGCTCCGACCCCGTGCATACCACGGCGGGTGTGGCGGCTCTGGCCGTCGCCGCCGCGGGCGGTACCTGGCTCCTGCATCGCCGGGCGAGAGGCGACGGGATCTGACGGACACCCTCCGCTGTCCGTCCGCCGGTACCGCAAGTCCCGCCCCCTCCGGGTCCGATGCCCCTCGCGGCTCGGAGGGGGACGGGGGTCCCCTACAGGGCTCCACCCAAGTCCCGCCTCGCGGGAGGTTCGCCTCCGGGAGAGGGTTTCGTATGCGAAGGATCGGGGACACCGCCATAGCCGCGGTCACCGTCGTAGCCCTCGGCTCGGCGGTGTGGCTGCTCGGCACGGGGGCCGCGACGCACGCGCCGCCGCAGCCGACGGCCGCCGAGGGCCGCCCCGACCCGGGCGAGGAACGGCTCGCGGCACCCGCGCTCGACCCGTCCCCGCCCACCCGGATCCGCATCCCCGCGATCAAGGTGAGCGCCCCGCTCATGGGCCTCGCGCTCACCGGCGCCGGAAGCCTGGACGTCCCGCCCGCCGGGGAGAAGAACCTCGCCGGCTGGTACGAGGCCGGCACCACGCCCGGCGAGACGGGCACCGCGATCGTCGCGGGCCACGTCGACAACACCGAGGGCCCCGCCGTCTTCTACAACCTCGGCGGCCTGAAGCGGGGCGCCGTCATCGAGGTGGACCGCAAGGACGGCAGCACCGCCGTGTTCACCGTGGACGCGGTGGAGGTGTACGCGGCCCGGAACTTCCCCGACGAGAAGGTGTACGGCGCGGCCGGGCGCCCCGAGCTGCGGGTCATCACCTGCGGCGGCGCCTATTCGAGGGCCACCGGCTACCAGGGCAACGTGGTGGTCTTCGCCCATCTGACGGGCAGCCGCTGATCCTCACAGCGCTCCGAGGCGCGCGCACGGGACTCTCACACCGCCGGTCCGCCCCCGCTGAGGGCAGCGTTCCTCGTGGGAAACAGGAGTGATGCGGCCGGGTAACGTCGGGGCCGCACGCTCCTTTGCATGACCTCGAATACGCGTGTGGTGGTGATCGGCGCCGGCCTCGCGGGCGTACGGCTCGCCCGGCGGCTCGGCGAGCTGGGCACGCCCGCACTGCTCGTCGGCGACGAGGAGCACCGGCCGTACAACCGGGTGCTGCTCGCCGAGGTGCTGGCCGGCCGGTACGCCCCGGAGGTGATCTCCCTCCCGGCACCCGGCGAGCTGGTGCGCACCCGCGTCACCGGCATCGACCGCACGGCGCGGCGGCTGCACTGCGCCGACGGCCCGTCGATCGCATACGACACACTGGTGCTGGCCACCGGCTCCAACCCCGTGCTGCCGCCGCTGCGCGGCCTGTTCGCACCCGACCACCAGCTCCCGGAGGGCGTGCACGCGTTCCGCACGATGGACGACTGCCTGGGCCTGTCCAAGGCGGTACGCCCGGGTGTGCGGGCGGTCGTCATCGGCGGCGGGCTGCTCGGGGTCTCCGCGGCCCGTGCGCTGGCCGTGCGCGGCGCACAGGTGGTCCTCGCCCAGCAGGCCGAGCGGCTCATGGAACGCCAGCTCGACCCGAACGCCTCCCGGCTGGTGCTGCGGCACCTGAAGGACCTGGGCGTCGAGGTGCACACCGAGTGCCGGGTGCGGGACGTGCGCTGCGTCGGCGGCGCGGTCCGCTCGGTGGAGATGGCCGACGGGTACGCCCTCGACGCCGACCTGGTGGTCCTCACCTGCGGGGTACGGCCGCGCGCGGGTCTGGCGGAGCAGGCGGGCCTCGCCGTCCGCAAGGGCGTCCTCGTCGACGACGAGCTGCGCACCTCCGACCCGCACATCCACGCCATCGGCGACTGCGCCCAGCACGACGGCACCGTCTACGGCCTCGCCGCGCCGGCCCTCGAACAGGCCGACCTGCTCGCCGAGCTGCTCGCGGGCGACGCGAACGCCCGGTACACCGGCACCCGCGCGCTGACCCGGCTGACGCTCACCGGTCCCGACTTCCCCTTCGACCTCGCCGCGTTCGGCGAGACCGAGCCCCGCCCCGGCGACGACGTCGTGCAGCTCGCCGACGCCACCCGGGGCACCTACCGCAAGGTCGTCGTCCGTGACGACCGCCTGGTCGGCGGGGTCCTCGTCGGCGAACTCGGCACCGTCGGCGCGCTCGCCCGCGCCTGGGAGGGAGCAGAGCCGCTCCCCGACGAAGGCCCTCTGCTCCACCTGCTCACCAACGATGGAGGCTCCTGAATGACCGCCACCCTGGGGGCCACCCCCACGATCGTGCTCGTCGGCCACGGCATGGTCGGCCAGCGCTTCCTCGAAGCGCTCGCCGAGCGCGGCCTGACCGCCACCCACCGCGTGGTCGTGCTGTGCGAGGAGCCGCGTCCCGCGTACGACCGCGTCGCCCTCACCTCGTACTTCTCGGGCCGCACACCCGAGGAACTCTCCATGACCGACATGGAGTTCATCGAGACGCACGGCATCGAGCTGTACGTCGGCGACCCCGCGGAGACGATCGACCGCGAGGCGAGGAAGGTCACGGCGAAGTCCGGCCAGGTCTTCGAGTACGACACGCTCGTCCTCGCCACCGGCTCCTACCCCTTCGTGCCGCCGGTCCCCAACAAGGACGCGGAGGGCTGCTTCGTCTACCGCACCATCGAGGACCTCCTCGCGATCGAGGCGTACGCGAAGGCGAAGGCCCAGGTGGGCGCCGTGGTCGGCGGCGGTCTGCTGGGACTTGAGGCGGCCGGCGCGCTGAAGGGTCTCGGACTGACCTCCCACATCGTGGAGTTCGCGCCCCGTCTGATGCCGGTGCAGGTCGACGAGGGCGGCGGCGCGGCTCTCCTGCGCACCATCGAGGACATGGGCCTGACCGTCCACACGGGCGTGGGCACCCAGGAGATCGTGGTCGACGAGGCCGGTGCCGTCACCGGCATGAAGCTGTCCGACGGCTCCGAGCTGGCCACCGACATGGTGGTGTTCAGCGCCGGTGTCCGCCCCCGCGACCAGCTGGCCCGCGACTGCGGCCTGACCGTCGGCGAGCGCGGCGGCATCACGGTCGACGAGCAGTGCCGTACCGTCGCCGACCCGCACGTGTTCGCGATCGGCGAGTGCGCGCAGGCGGCGGACGGCCGGGTGTACGGCCTGGTCGCGCCGGGCTACGAGCAGGCGGAGACCGTGGCGGCCACGATCGCCGCCGACGAAGCCGAGCAGTTGACGTTCACCGGCGCCGATCTCTCCACCAAGCTGAAGCTGCTCGGCGTGGACGTGGCCTCCTTCGGTGACGCCCACGGCACCACCGAGGACTGCCTGGACGTCGTCTACTCCGACTCCCGCGCAGGCCTCTACAAGAAGCTGGTCATCGGCCGGGACGGCACGCTGCTGGGCGGCATCCTGGTCGGCGACGCGGACGCCTACGGCACTCTGCGCGCCCTGACCGGCTCCGTCCCACCCATCTCCCCCGAGTCGCTCGTCCTGCCCGCCGGAGCGGGCTCGGGGGCCCAGCTCGGCCCGTCCGCACTGCCGGACGAGGCGATCATCTGCTCCTGCCACAACGTCTCCAAGGGCACGATCCGCGGCGCGGTCACGGACCACCGGTGCACGACCGTGCCCGAGGTGAAGAAGTGCACCAAGGCCGGTACGGGCTGCGGCAGTTGCGTCAAGGTGCTCGGCCAGCTGGTCACCGCCGAGCTGGAGGCCTCCGGCGTCGAGGTCGACAAGGGCCTGTGCGGTTGCTTCGCCCAGACCCGCGAGGAGCTGTACGAGATCGTCCTCGCCCTGCGCATCAACACCTACCAGGACCTCCTCGACCGCTACGGCCGCGAGGACGCCCGGGGCGGCGACGGCTGCGAGGTCTGCAAGCCGGCGGTGGGCTCGATCATCGCCTCCCTCGCCCCGACGATCGGCGCGAGCGGCTACGTCCTGGACGGCGAGCAGGCGGCCCTGCAGGACAGCAACGACCACTTCCTGGCCAACCTGCAGAAGAACGGCTCGTACTCGGTCGTCCCGCGTATCCCCGGCGGTGAGATCACCCCCGAGGGCCTGATCGTGATCGGTGAGATCGCCCGCGACTTCGGTCTCTACACGAAGATCACCGGCGGTCAGCGGATCGACATGTTCGGCGCGCGGGTCGAGCAGCTCCCGCTGATCTGGACCCGCCTGGTGGACGCCGGCTTCGAGTCGGGCCACGCCTACGGCAAGGCGCTGCGCACGGTGAAGTCCTGTGTCGGGCAGACCTGGTGCCGCTACGGCGTCCAGGACTCGGTCCGCATGGCGATCGACCTGGAGCTGCGCTACCGGGGCCTGCGCTCCCCGCACAAGCTCAAGTCGGCGGTCTCCGGCTGCGCCCGCGAGTGCGCGGAGGCCCAGTCGAAGGACTTCGGTGTGATCGCCACCTCCAACGGCTGGAACCTGTACGTCGGCGGCAACGGCGGCGCCACCCCGCGCCACGCGGACCTGCTGGCGCAGGACCTGTCCGACGCCGAACTGGTCCGCCTGATCGACCGGTTCCTGATGTTCTACATCCGTACCGCCGACCGGCTGGAGCGCACCTCCACCTGGCTGGAGCGGATCCCCGGCGGCCTGGACCACGTGCGCGAGGTGGTCGTGGAGGACTCCCTCGGCATCTGCGAGGAGCTGGAGTCCCTGATGGCGGACCACGTGGCGCACTACGCCGACGAGTGGGCGACCACCATCAACGACCCCGAGAAGCTGGCCCGGTTCGTGTCCTTCGTCAACGCGCCGGACACCCCCGACCCGGTCGTCGGGTTCGTGCCCGAGCGTGACCAGATCAAGCCCGACCTGCCGCTGCTGACCATCGGCCACCGTCCCCTGGAAGGAAGCGCCCAGCGATGACCCTGGCACCCGAGACGACCGACCTGAAGGTTCAGATCCGGCTGGACTCCCAAGAGGGCGCGTGGTTCACGGTCTGCGACCTGAGCCGGCTGCTGCCCGGCCGGGGCGTGGCCGCCCTGCTGCCGGACGGCCGCCAGGTCGCCCTGTTCCGCGACCGCGACGGCCGGCTGTACGGCATCGACAACCGTGACCCGTTCGGCGGCGCGGCGGTCCTCTCCCGCGGCCTGACCGGCACCCACCAGGGCCGCCCGTTCGTGGCGTCCCCGCTGCTCAAGCAGCGCTTCGATCTGGAGTCCGGGCAGTGCCTGGACGACGAGTCGGTGCGGGTGGCGGCTTACGAGGTGCGCAGCGCCTGACTGGCGCAGTGCGCAGCGCCTGACTGGCGCAGTGCGCAGCGCCTGACGAGCGCGGTACGGACCGCCTGACCCTCAGCCGGTCAGCCGCTTGGATCAGCCGACTCGTGCGGCCCGGGGGCGAACCCTAGCCTGAATCCGGACATACAGTCAGTTTCCTGACCGCATGTCCGGATTCGGTGTTCCTGGAGAAGGGTTGCCCCCCATGCCCGACCGTCCGAGGTCCCGACGACGTACGCCCCGGCTGATCTCGGCGCTCGTCGGCGGCCTGATCGGCGCCACAGCGGTGGCCGCCCCCGCCCGGGCCGACACGGGGGAGGTGACGGAGTACCCGATCACCACCATCGCGGACAGCTTCCCCGCCGCCATCACGGCGGGGCCGGACGGGGCGCTGTGGTTCGCCGAGTCGGGGGTGTCCAGGATCGGGCGCATCACGACCGGCGGCACCGTCACCGACTACGCGGTCCCGACCCCGGACAGCTTTCCCTTCGACATCACCCGGGGACCCGACGGCGCCCTGTGGTTCACCGAGTCCTTCGGCAACAGGATCGGCCGGATCACCACGGGGGGTCAGGTGACCGAGTTCCCGTTGCCGACCGCGAACAGCGGCCCGACCGGGATCACCAGCGCTCCGGACGGCGCGCTGTGGTTCACCGAGACCGGGACCAACAGGATCGGGCGGAGGGCACCCGACGGCACCGTGACCGAGTACCCGATCCCGACGCCGGACAGCGACCCCTATCGCATCGCCGCCGGGCCGGACGGCACCGTGTGGTTCACCGAGACGATCAGCGGCAGGATCGGGCGTGTCGACAGGGACGGCCGGGTCACCGAATTCCCGCTGGGAGACTTCGACTTCCCGTTCGACATCACCGCGGGCCCCGGTGCCATGTGGTTCACCGCGCCCGGCGCCAACGCGGTGGGGCGGATCGACCACACGGGGCACATCACGAAGTTCCCGCTGCCGTCCGCCGACGCCGGCCCGGACGGCATCACCCACGGCCCCGACGGCAACCTCTGGTTCGCCGAGCAGTCCGGCCGTGTCGGCCGGGTGACACCGGACGGCCGGATCACCGAGTTCCCGGTGCCGGACGGCGTGGACAAGGTTCCCTTCCAGATCGCGACCGGCCCCGACCGGCACCTGTGGTTCACGGAACTGCTCGGCAACGCCATCGGCCGCGTCCAGGCCCTGCCCGGCCGCGCCACGAAACCGGCCCCGGGTCACGTCACGACACCGGGAACGACCGCCGGCCGCAGCGGCCACACCGGCCCACCCCTCCTGTGCGCCCACCGCGCCCACGGCCCCGAACTCCCGGACCGCCTGCGCACGCTCCTCTGCAAGGGCCGGGCTGCCGTACGGACCTCGTAGCAGCCAGACTGCTTGAGCGATCGTTCCAGAAATACCTAGGCTGCATCACATGGCCAGGACCAAGGAGTTCGACCCCGACGCCGCGCTGCAGTCGGCCCTGGAGCTGTTCTGGCGGCGCGGCTACGAGGCGACGTCGATGAGCGACCTGGTCGAGCACCTGGGCATCGGCAGGGCGAGTCTGTACGCGACGTTCGGCAGCAAGCACGAGCTGTACCTGAAGGCGTTCGACCGGTACGAGCAGTCCGGACTCGCGCGGATCGTGCACGAGCTGTCCCAGCCGGGCCCGGCGCTGCCGGCCGTCCGAGCGGTCGTACGGCGCTACGCGGACGAGGCGGCCCACGGGGAACTGCGCCGCAGCGGCTGTCTGGTCACCAACACGGCGGCCGAGCTGGCCCCGCACGATCCGGCCGCCGCCCGGCGCGTCGAGCGCAACTGGGACCACCTGGAGGCGGTCCTGCACACCACGCTGGTCCGCGCCCGGGCCCAGGGCGAGCTGCCGTCCGACCGCGATCCGCTCGCCCTGTCCCGCACGCTGCTGGTGCTGATGCAGGGCCTGCGGGTCGTCGGCAAGGCGTCCTCGGACCCGGCCCGCGTGCGGGACGCGGCGGAGCAGGCGCTGACCCTGCTGGACTGAGGCACCGCCCTCCACGGGAGGGCCTCTTTCCGGCCCTCATACTGAACCGATCGGTCAAGAAAAAGGGGAGATCATGACCACCAACCGTTTCACCGGCAGGACCGCCCTCGTCACCGGCGCCGGCTCCGGCATCGGACGGGCCGTCGCCCTCGCTCTCGCCGCGCAGGGCGCGCACGTCGTCGTCGCCGGGCGCAGGCGGGAGCCCCTGGAGGAGACCGTCCGGCTGATCGAGGAGCAGGGCGGCAAGGCCCTCGCGGTGACCGCCGACGTCTCCCGGGCCGGCGAGGCGGAGGTGCTGGTCCGGGCCGCCGTCGAGAACTTCGGCTCGCTGGACGTGGCCGTCAACAACGCCGGCGTCTTCCGGGGCGGACAGCCTCTGGCCGAACTGCCGGAGGAGGACTGGCACACCCAGCTCGCGATCAACGTCACCGGCGTCCACCTGGCCCTGCAGGCCCAGATCCGCCGGATGCGCACCCAGCCGTCGGGCGGCGTGATCGTGAACGTGTCCTCCACGTTCGGCCTGCACGCCACCTCCCCCGGAGCCGCCGCCTACTCGGCGACCAAGGCCGCCGTGACCGCCCTCAGCCGGGGTGCCGCCCTGGACCACGTCGCCGACGGCGTCCGCATCAACGTGGTCAGCCCGGGCGCCACGGCCACCTCGATGTCGCTCCGCCCCGGCGAGACGGACGCCGACCGCACCGAGCGCGCGAAGGCCACTCTCCCGCTCGGCCGTATCTCCACCACCGCGGAGGTCGCCGCAGCCGTCCTCTACCTGGCCTCGGACGACGCGGCCTCGGTCGTCGGCACCGACCTGGTGGTGGACAGCGGCGGCTCCCTGTGAGCACCCGGATTCACGGGCCGGAGCCGTCGGACCCCCCGTAGTGGTGCGCCTGGGCCCCTTCGACATCGGTCAGATCATCGGCCACCGCGTCCAGCTCCTGCCGGGCGTACTCGTCGAGGAACGGGAACAGGGCTCCGCAGTCCCGGCAGGCCCGGGCGAGTCCGGCGTCGAAGGTCGGCCGGGGTTTCAGGACTCCCGGACGGCGGAACCTGAGCCGAAGGCGTTCGTCCCATCGCTCACCCGAGGTGAGTTCCCCGACCGGACTCAGCCGGTCCGAGCCGCATATCCAGCAACGCATGCCGGGAACCATACGGGCCCTAGTCGATCCCCGACCGCTCGACCCCCGCCACGATCCACCGCTGGAAGCACAGGAACACCGCCAGCAGCGGCAGGATCGACACGGCGGCGGCCACGAACAGCTCGTGCAGTCGGATCACCTGGGACGTCGTGAAGGAGGACAGTGCCACCTGCACGGTCCAGGCGCTCTGGTCCTGCCCGATGACCAGCGGCCACAGGAAGGAGTTCCACGCGCCGAGGAACACGATGGTCCCGACGGCGGCGAACACCGGCCGCGCGTTCGGCACGACCACCAGCCAGTACGTGCGCCAGTACCCGAGCCCGTCGACCTGTGCCGCGTCCTCCAACTCCCGGGGAAACCCGAGGAAGTACTGTCGGAAGACGAAGCAGGCGAAGGCCGAGAACAGCGTCGGGACGATCAGCCCTCGGAGCGTGGAGATCCAGCCCAGCGAGGACACCAGCACGAAGCTCGGTACGAACGTCACGGCGGCCGGGACCAGGAGGGTGCCAAGGACGCCGTGGAAGACCTTGTTCGCGTGCCGGTACGGGATACGGGCGAGGCCGTAGCCCGCGAGGGAGGCGACGAGAAGGGTGCCGAGCGTCGTCGCGGTCGCGATCAGCGCCGAGTTGAGGAGGGAGCGCGCGAAGGGCACGGAGGGATCGGCGAACAGCTCCCGGACGTTCCGCCACCTCAACTCCCCCGGGAGGAAGGTCCATTCCGGCGAGGTGATGTCCTGCTCGCTCGACAGGCCGTTGCGGACCAGCAGATAGAAGGGGACCAGGAAGAGCAGGGCGAGCGCGATCAGCAGCACCAGCCGCAGTGCCCGCCCGGCCCGCACCAGGGCGTCATCCATCGGCGTCCGTCCTCCCCAGCCGCAGCCATCGCGCCTGTCCCACGGTGACGACGGCGACGACCAGCGCGAGGATCACCGCCCCCGCGCTGCCCAGCCCGAGGTTCTGCCCCTGTCCGAGGGCGGTGTAGTAGAGGTAGACCAGCGGCGGCCGGGCGTACGGCGGATACCCCCTGGCGTCCGACAGCAGGTTGTAGAACTCGTCGAAGGCCTGGAAGGCGCCCACGACGAGCAGCAGCACCACCGCGACCGAGGTGGCCCGCAGCTGGGGCAGCGTGATGTGCCGCAGCACGGTCCAGCCGGGCCGGGCCCCGTCCACTGCGGCCGCCTCGTACAGTGCGGGGTCGATCCGCTGCAGCCCGGCGAGGAAGAGAACCATGTAGAACCCGGCTTGCAGCCACAGCCGTACGGTGACGACGACCAGCCAGTACCAGGGCGGCTCGGTGGTGGACAGCCAGGCGACCGGGTCGCCGCCGAACCACCCCAGCACGGTGTTGGCGAGCCCGAACCGCACCCCGTTGAACAGGGACATCTTCCACACGAGCGCCGCGACCACGTAACTGCACGCGGCGGGCAGGAAGAACACGGACCGGAAGAAGGCCCGGGCGCGCGTGAGCCGATTGACCATCAGCGCGAGGGACAGGGAGAACACGTACGTGACGGGCACGATGAACGCGGTGAAGAGGAGAAAGGTCCGCAGGCTGTCGACGAACGCGTCGTCCCCCGCCATCGCCGTGTAGTTGTCCAGCCCCACGAAGTGCGTGGGCGTGACGGTGTTGTGCGCGTCGAAGAAGCTGAGCGCCAGGCTCCACAGCAGCGGAACGTACGTGAACAGGGCGAGGCCGAGGGCGAAGGGCCCGACGAAGACCCAGAACCACAGGCCGTTCCGCCTGCTCACGACTGCTTCTTCGCATTCTTCTTCACACGGTCGAGCTCGGCCGACACCTTCCGTACGGCGACCCGCAGTTCGCTCTCCGGACCGGCGCCGCCCTTGATGATCCGGCTGAGCGCGTCCTGGTAGGCGGTCTGGCTCGCCGGGGTCCACAGCAGGGGCTGGGCGTAGCCGTGCTCGGTGGTGAAGCGGACGGCCTCGGCGGCCGGGCCCGACTTCAGCTTGGCGGCCTTCCTGGCGAGGGAGAGCCGGGCGGGGATGTGGAAGCCGTAGGAGAGGGCGAAGTCCTCCTGGAAGTCGGTGCGTTCGACCCACAGCCACTTCACGTACGCCTTGGCGGCCGCCTGCTGTCTGCTGCGCGCGCTGACGACGGCACCGTACGCGCCGACGGGAACGGCGGGCCGGCCGGCGCTGCCGTCCTTCGGGAAGGGCAGCACCCCGAAGTCGTCGCCGAGCGCATTCTGCACCTGGGGCAGCGCCCACAGCCCGGACCACTGCATGGCGGTCAGGCCCTGGAGGAAGGCGGAGGGGTCGGACCAGTCGGCGGGTGCGCCGAGGAGGAGGGACTCGTCGGCGTAGAGCTGGTGGAGCTTGCCGAGGGTGCGCGCGGCGGAAGGTTCGTCGAAGCCGACCCTGCCGTCGTCGGTGACGAGCCGGAGTCCGGCCGCGTACAGGGGAGTCCCACCGAGCACCCCCGCTCCTGCGTCGTTGCCGAGAAACAGCCCCTTGACCGTCCTGCCGGTGAGTCTTCTCGCGGCGTCGACCAGGGCGTCCAGGGTGGTGGGCGGCTCGACTCCCGCGTCGGCGAGCAGACTCCTGCGGTAGTAGAGCAGCTGCGTGTCGATGACCTGGGGAACGCCCCAGATCTTCCCGTCGTGGGTCTTGGGTGTGAGGACGGCCGGGTTGAAGTCGTCCTCGACGCCGTCGAGGAGATCGGTGAGGTCGACGACCTGGCCGCCCTGGATCTGGTCGAGCGTGGGGCTGCCCTCGAAGACGTCCGGCCCGGAGTCGGTCAGCAGGGCGGCGGCGGTCTGCTGGTCGTAGTTGCCCGGCCGCCACTGCACACCGACGTCGGCCTTCCGGTACGCGGCGGCGTACCGCTGCACGGCCTGCTGGGTGCCGGCCTCGCCGTACTGGTGGTACCACTGCGACAGTGCCGGCCCCGAGCCACCCCCGCGCCCGGTGTCGGACCCGCACGCCGTGAGCAGTCCGGCGCCCGCGCCCGCCGCCAGCAGCGTCCTTCGGCTGATGCTCCTCATCGTGTGCCCCCTGACGTCGGTCGTCGTTGCACGGCCCAACGATCAACCATGCGCCGGGATTACGAAGGGGATGTTGCGGTGGTGTGTCACATCTTGAGAGCGCCGAACTCCACACCTGTCAGCTGCACCGAGGCGTCCCAGAGCATGCTCGCCACCTCGTCGTTGAGCGTCCAGGGCGCCCGCCAGGACGGCGCGGGCACACCCCGCCACATCGCGAACGAGGGCCCGAAGAAGGAGTCCGGCCGCACCCCGGCCGCGGTCGCCGCGTACAGCGTGGGCAGCGCGCCCGCCTCCGCCGGCTGGGCGAAGATCCGGTTGCCGATCTCCATGGCCCGCTCGGCACCCCTGCGCCCCTCGGCGCGCGGCCCGGCGGTCTGGAGGTTGGTGGCGGCGTAACCCGGATGGGCGGCGGCCGCGACGAGGTCGGCGTGGCGTCTGGTCAGCCTCCACGCCAACTCGTGCGTGAACAGGAGGTTGGCCGTCTTGGACCGGGCGTAGGCGAGCCAACGCCGGTACCGGCGCTCGCTGTTGAGATCGTGGATGTCGATGTTGGCGAGGGCGTGCATCATGCTGGAGACGGTCACGACGCGGGCGCCCGGGGTCGCGAGCAGGGCGGGCAGCAGCAGCCCGGTGAGGGCGAAGTGCCCGAGATGATTGACCCCGAACTGCGTCTCGAACCCGTCCGCGGTCGTCCCGTACGGCGGCGCCATCACGCCCGCGTTGTTGACGAGCAGGTCGATCCGCTCGTACGGCACCCGGTCCGCGAAGTCCCGCACCGACGCAAGATCCCCGAGATCCAGCCGCTCCACCTCGACCTCGGCCCCCGGCACCTCCGCCGCGATCCGCTCCCCGGCGTCACGCCCCCGCGCCTCACTCCGGCACGCGAGCACCACCCGGGCCCCCTTGCGGGCCAACTCCCGCGCGGTGACGTATCCGAGGCCGCTGTTGGCGCCGGTGACGATGGCCAGGCGGCCGCTCTGGGCGGGGATGTCCTGCGGGGTCCAGCCCATGGGGCTCCTCCAGGCGGCACTCGTCGGACGGACCGACAGCTCGGCCCTGGGCTGACGGGTCCAGCGTAGGTGCGAGGACCACGGTTGGCCCGACGCCGTGCCGCCTCCGCCCGGCAGTCGGTGAAGTTCCTCTGCCCGCTGCGGACCCGGACGGCTCTGCAGCGACGACCTCACCTCGGACCACCCGTAAAAATCCGCAGTGACGTCACGAAGTTCCCCAAGGCATCATGGAGTTCATGACCACACTCCGAAAGGCCGATGCCGCGTAACCGGCCCGGCGCCCTGCGCGGCGCCCAGCGCACCACTCCGGGCCCCCGCATCTGGGAAGAGCCCCCTCCGGCCCGCATACCCGGCCTGTCCGACCGCACCAGCCTCGCCGTCCATCGCGCAGAGCGCCTCTCCCCCGGCCTCTGGTTCTCACGCGGCGCGACCGAGACCGCCCTGCGGCGCTACCGCGCGTTTCTCCACCCGCCGGGACGCCGCCCTCGCTATCCCCGTGAGTCCTACTGCGCCGCCTGCCCGGGCTGCGCCCTCGACGACGTACGCCGGGCCCGGGACGCCCTGGCCGAGATCCTGCCCCTGCTCCCTCCCCGCGCACGAGCCGAACTGCGACGCGCGGTGACACCGCTGGACCGCCGCTACCTGCTCCGCACACTTCCCGACCCGCTGGCGGCGCGGACAGAACCCTGGTGGCACCGGCGTCTCGCGAAGGGCGTCGAGGGGTGGTGAGCCCCCACCGGGCGGCACCACCGACCAGGCGGCACCACCGACCGGGCGGCACCACCGACCGGGCGGCACCACCGACCGGGCGGGACTTTTCCCGGTGAACGGCACAACTTTTTCGGGCGAGGGCGCATCCAACACCATGACCTTCATCCATCCATTCGCCCGATGGAGGCGGATGCGCCATGTCTCTGTTCTCTCACCACTTGTCCCGTCGCGGCACGGTCGCCCTGCTGACCGCGGCGCTCGCCGGGCTCACGGCCGGCGGAGCCGCCTGGGGCGTGACCTCGACCGCGGCGCAGGCGTCGGCCGGGGTCCGTACCTGCTCCGCGAGCGATCTCTACCTCTCCATGGGCCGCAAGGAGGGTGCGGCCGGTTCTCTCTACTGGACCATCCGGTTCACCAACACCAGCACCACCAAGTGCGCGCTGCGCGGCTACCCGGGCGTCAGCGCCCTGGACACCGCACACCGGCAGATCGGACCCGCCGCCACCCGCACCGGCGAGTCCTACTCGACGGTGACGCTCGCCCCCGCCCACTCCACCCTCGCCGTCATCCGCACCACCAACGGCCCCGTCGGCGGACCCTGCCTGCGCACCGGCACCTACCTGCGCATCTACCCGCCGGCCTCGCACACCGCGGTCCTCGTGCCGGCTCGCTGGACCATCTGCTCCGGCACCTTCCAGGTCGGCCCGGTCAACAACGAGGGCACTTTCTGACAGTGCCGTCGAGCAGCACGGGAGGGCGGCACCCCTCACAGGGTGCCGCCCGACGGGCCGTGTCTCGGAGTTCGGGGATCGGGCCGGGCTCGGCGCCCAGTCCCGGGTTGGTCCGACTGGTCGGATCTGACGGTGGGTCGCACCGGGACGTCCCGGGCGGCGGCAGAGCCGAGGTTATGAATGCGGCACCTGACCATCCATGAACATCAACCTCAGGAGCCACACGATGCGCCCCATCAGGGCAGCCTGTCTCGGCACGGCCACTGCGCTGGCCACCCTTCTCGCCTGCGCCCCTGTCGCGGCCGCCGCGACGGACACCGATTTCGCGCACGCCAAGGGCGGAGACCCAGCCATCACACTCATCGGCCATCTCGCGCAGCAGACGCGCTTCCCCGTCAACCCCGGCGGCAGCCCCGCCCAGGGCGATCGGACCGTCTTCCGCTCGGACCTCTTCGACCAGCAAGGCAACCAGGTCGGCGACACCGGCGGCACCTGCACCACCACTCGGGTCGACAAAGGCGGAGCGGAGGAGTGCGTCGTGAACTACAACCTCCCGGGCGGCCAACTCACCGTGCAGGGGATGGTCTTCGGCATTCTCAACCCGGGCCCTCCCCCTTCGTTCGACAACGCGATCACCGGCGGCACAGGGGCATTCGACCGGGCTCGCGGCTCGGTCCACGCCGACACGATCGGTACGGGCACGAGGCGCTTCACAATCGACCTCGACCACTGACTGACCCTGCCCCGCCCGGTGAGAAGGCTGGGCCGTCCACGGCACGGCCCACCGGCTCGACCGGTCCCATTGGCGACGGGCCGTCTGTGGGCCGTCGAAGGGCGCTAAGTCCGGGAGAAGATCTTCTCCCGGCGCCTCCCGGATGCCTCGCGAGACCACCTCATACCGCAGCACATGAGAGCAGAGCCGGCGAGGCGTCTTGGTGCGCAGTTCTGGCGGGGATGCGACGCGTCCAACCAAACGACGGCACGCACCGGCAGGGCGCCCTGTGGGGGTGGTCCTCACCCTGCACCCGGACTCGGTCGGCCAGCAACAACTCGAACGCGGCAGCGGCACCCGCCGCGTCTCCCGCCATACCCCACCGATGGGCGAGATTGTGGTTCTGCCACGACTTGACGTCGACACACGCTGGCCGCATCTGGAGGGCACAACGGCTTCGGACCGGTCCAACGGCAACCAATGCCGGCAAACGCTGACTTGCCCGGTCAGCGACGTAGCTTGACCGTCTCCGCAGATGATGCACGGAGGGGCGCCACCCCCGCACAGGGTGGCGCCCCTCCTCTTTCGTGCGCCGGAGCCGCCGCCGATCGGTCTGAGGGTCGGGGACCGACGGCGGCTCCGGGGTCAGGGGAGGCCGGGCGCTGGGGCCGGGCCTCCGGCGGAGGTCAGCGGTGGTCGCTGCCCTCCGACTGGGTGGCCGCGCGGCCCGCCTCGAGGCGGGCGACCGGGATGCGGAACGGGGAGCAGGAGACGTAGTCCAGGCCGGCCTCGTGGAAGAAGTGGACCGACTCGGGGTCGCCGCCGTGCTCGCCGCAGACGCCGAGCTTCAGGTCGGGACGGGTCTCGCGGCCCGCCTTCGCCGCCGCCTTCACCAGGGAACCGACGCCGTCCTTGTCGATCGTCTCGAAGGGGCTGACGCCGAAGATGCCCTTCTCCAGGTAGGCCGTGAAGAACGAGGCCTCCACGTCGTCGCGGCTGAAGCCCCACACCGTCTGGGTCAGGTCGTTCGTGCCGAAGGAGAAGAACTCCGCCGCCTCCGCGATCTGGCCGGCCGTGAGGGCAGCTCGCGGCAGCTCGATCATCGTGCCGATCGCCAGCTTCAGCTGGGTGCCGGTGGCCGCCTCGACCTCGGCGATGACCTGGTCCGCCTCCTCGCGGACGATCTCCAGCTCCTGGACCGTGCCGACGAGCGGGATCATGATCTCGGCGCGCGGGTCACCCTTGCCGTTCTTGCGCGCGGCCGCTGCCTCGGCGATGGCGCGGACCTGCATCGTGAACAGGCCGGGGATGACCAGACCCAGGCGGACGCCGCGCAGGCCCAGCATCGGGTTCTGCTCGTGCAGCCGGTGGACCGCCTGGAGCAGGCGCAGGTCGTTCTCGTGCGGCTCCTGGCGGGACTCGGCCAGGGCCACACGGACCGACAGCTCCGTGATGTCGGGCAGGAACTCGTGCAGCGGCGGGTCGAGGAGGCGGATGGTCACGGGCAGGCCGTCCATCGCCTCGAACAGCTCGACGAAGTCCTTCTTCTGCAGGGGCAGCAGCTCCCGCAGGGCGGCCTCGCGCACCTCCTCGGTGTCCGCGAGGATCAGCTTCTCGACCATCTCGCGGCGCTCACCGAGGAACATGTGCTCGGTGCGGCACAGGCCGATGCCCTGGGCGCCGAAGCGACGGGCGCGCAGCGCGTCCTCGGCGTTGTCCGCGTTGGCGCGCACCCGCAGGCGGCGCTTGCGGTCGGCGAAGGCCATCATGCGGTGCACGGCCTCGACCAGCTCGTCGGCGTCGTCGGCGCCCGGGTGCATCCGGCCCTCGAAGTACTCCACCACGGGGGACGGGACCACCGGGACCTCACCGAGGTACACCTTGCCGCTCGACCCGTCGATGGAGATCACGTCGCCTTCCTCGACGACGTGACCGCCCGGGACCGTCATCCGGCGGCGCTTGGTGTCGACCTCCAGCTCCTCGGCGCCGCAGACACAGGTCTTGCCCATGCCGCGCGCGACGACGGCCGCGTGGGAGGTCTTGCCGCCGCGGGAGGTCAGGATGCCCTCGGCCGCGATCATGCCGTCGAGGTCGTCGGGGTTGGTCTCCCGGCGGACCAGGATGACCTTCTCGCCCGAGCGGGACCACTTCACGGCGGTGTACGAGTCGAAGACCGCCTTGCCGACCGCGGCACCCGGCGAGGCCGCGATGCCCCGGCCGACCCGCTCGACCTTCGCGTCCTCGTCGAAGCGCGGGAACATCAGCTGCGCCAGCTGGGCGCCGGTGACGCGCTGGAGCGCCTCGGTCTCGTCGATCAGGCCCTGGTCCACCAGCTGGGTGGCGATGCGGAAGGCGGCACCGGCGGTGCGCTTGCCGACTCGGGTCTGGAGCATCCAGAGCTGGCCGCGCTCGATGGTGAACTCGATGTCGCAGAGATCCTTGTAGTGGTTCTCCAGGGTCTCCATGATCTGCATGAGCTGGTCGTACGACTTCTTGTCGATCGACTCCAGCTCCGCGAGCGGGACCGTGTTGCGGATGCCCGCGACCACGTCCTCGCCCTGCGCGTTCTGGAGGTAGTCGCCGTAGACGCCCTGGTGGCCCGAGGCGGGGTCGCGGGTGAAGGCGACACCGGTGCCGGAGTCGGGGCCGAGGTTGCCGAAGACCATGGAGCAGACGTTCACCGCGGTGCCCAGGTCACCGGGGATGCGCTCCTGGCGGCGGTACAGCTTGGCGCGGTCGCCGTTCCAGGAGTCGAAGACCGCCTTGATGGCGAGGTCCATCTGCTCGCGCGGGTCCTGCGGGAAGTCCCGGCCGGCCTCGGTCTTGACGATCTTCTTGAACTTGGTGACCAGCTTCTTCAGGTCGGCCGCTTCGAGGTCCGTGTCCACGGTGACCTTCTTGGCCGCCTTGGCCGCCTCGAGGGCCTCCTCGAAGAGCTCGCCGTCGACGCCGAGGACGGTCTTGCCGAACATCTGGATGAGACGGCGGTAGGAGTCCCATGCGAACCGGTCGTCGCCGGCCTGCTTGGCCAGGCCCTGCACCGACTTGTCGGAGAGGCCGATGTTCAGGACGGTGTCCATCATGCCGGGCATGGAGAACTTCGCGCCGGAGCGGACGGAGACCAGCAGAGGGTTGTCGGCCTGGCCGAGCTTCTTGCCCATGTTCTGCTCGAGGGCGTCGAGGTGCGCACTCACCTCGTCACGCAGTGCCGCGGGCTCCTCACCGCTCTCCAGGTAGACCTTGCAGGCCTCCGTGGTGATGGTGAAGCCGGGAGGGACCGGAAGGCCCAGGTTGGTCATCTCGGCGAGGTTGGCACCCTTGCCGCCGAGGAGGTCCTTGAGGTCCTTGTTGCCCTCGGTGAAGTCGTAAACGAACTTCGCTACCTGGGGTTCTTTGTTTTCCGACACGGGTCTCGACTCCTTGAGGCCGCGGTGGCTGCCCTGACGGCGAGGAACATACCCAGATCGAAGGCGTCTGGGTACGTCCACTTGTGCGTCATGGGCCTGTAACCAGTCGTCCGCCAGTGGATCGAAAGTCAAAGCTTGACAAGCCGAGCGCGGCTGATGTTTTCACTTCTTGAAGGCAGCGGGGTCCATAGGCCCGCTCATCCGCTCAGATGAGCGTAGTGCTAGCACATCTGATTTCGATCGATGAACGATCAAGGGGTGGCACCGAGTGCCACCCCTTGGAGAAGTGCAGTCGCCCAAGATCCGCTCATCTGAGCGCAACCCTTATCAAGGGTGGCGAGAATCACGCTGCCACAGGAAGCCAGATTTCACCATGCGGACGGCTTCTGAGACCGAAAACAGACGGGCTGCATCCCTATGCGGCTCCGCCGCGGACACACGTCACACGCCCAGTGCGAGGAGCCGCTCCTCGACCCGGTCCGGCGCGTACAGATGCTCCACGACCAGCGCCCCGGCCCCCAGCAGCCCGGCCCGCTCACCCAGCCGGGACGTCACGACGTCCAGGTGGGCCGTGGAGCGGGGCAGCGCCCGCTGATAGAGCAGCTCCCGGACACCGGTGAGGAAGGGAGTACCGGCCAGATCCCCGGCGATCATCAGGACGCCCGGATTGAGCAGGGTCACGATCGTCGCCAGCACGTCCCCGACCCGGCGCCCGGCCTCCCTGGCCAACGCGGCGGCCTCTGGGTGCCCGGAGGCCAGCAGGTCCCGCACGTCCGAGCCGGACGCGGCCGGCACCCCGGACTCGGCCAGCCGCCGGGCCACGGCGCCACCGCTGGCGACGGCGGCGAGACAGCCGTACGAACCGCACCGGCACAGCGCCTCGGCGCCCACCCGGATGTGCCCGATGTCGCCCGCCCCGCCGTCGACGCCCCGGAAGATCGAGCCGTCGACCACTACTCCGGCGCCGATACCCGTGGACACCTTGACCAGCACGAACGCCGAGCAGTCGGGGTGTCCGGTGCGCTGTTCGCCGTAAGCCATGAGGTTGGCGTCGTTGTCCACCAGGACCGGCACCGCGGGGGCTCCGGTGTGCTCGGTGAAGGCGCGGGAGAGGCGGCCCCGTATGTCGTAGCCGTCCCAGCCCGGCATGATCGGCGGCTGCACCACCCGGCCGGTCTCGCTGTCCACCGGCCCGGGCACCGCGAGCCCGATGCCGCACACCTCCTCCGCCCGCTGCCCCGCCTTGATCAGCAACTCGCCGAACCATCGGCCGAGTTCACCCAGGACGACCTCGGGTCCGTCCTCGACGACCAGGGTGCCGGAGTGTTCGGCGAGGATCTCGCCGGCCAGGGTGAGGACGGCCGCCCGGGCGTGGCGGGTGTCGAGGTCGGCGGCGAGCACGACCGCGTGGGCGTCGTCGAACTCCAGGGTGATGGAGGGGCGTCCGCCGAGCGGGGAGTCGACCGGGCCGCCGGCACCCTCGCGCAGCCAGCCGGCCCGGAACAGCCGGTCGAGGCGCTGGCCGACGGTGGCGCGGGAGAGTCCGGTGGCCTGCTGGAGCGCGCCGCGGGTCACGGCTCGCCCACTGCGCACCAATGCGAGCAGATCGCCGGCGCTGGCCTGGCTGCTGCCCTTCGTGGCCTTGCCGGTTCTGCCGGGCCGTCCGGTCATGCACACCCCCTTGTGTTTCTCAAGTTTGCCTTACATATTGAGTTTTGCGTGTTAAATAGACGTAACCCTGCGGTAGCACCAACCAAACCCGGTCGTCCGGACGTCTTCGGGGAGCCCCGAGTGGATCGCACTGCCCAGCTCACTGCCCGTGTCACGGAACGCGAGATCGCATACGATCCGCCGGCCGCGTACACGTCCCTGCACGTCAGGGCGGCCGGGGTGCTGGAGGCGAACTGGACGGGCAGCTCGACCGTGCCCTCCCGGAGCCTGTATCCGCACCAGTGGTCGTGGGACTCGGCGTTCATCGCGATCGGCCTCAGGCACCTCTCGCCGCTGCGGGCGCAGACGGAGCTGGAGACGCTGCTGGCGGCCCAGTGGGGCGACGGGCGCGTCCCGCACATCGTCTTCAACCCCTCCGTGCCGCTCGACGCGTACTTCCCGAGCCCCGACTTCTGGCGCTCCTCGACCGCGGGGCGTGCTGCGGGCGCCCCGCGCACCGTACAGACCTCCGGCATCGTGCAGCCACCGGTGCACGCGCTGGCGGCCTGGCTGGTGCACTGCGCCGACCCCGGTCTGTCGCGGGCGCGCGGCTTCCTCGCGGGGGTGTACCCGCGGCTGGCCGCCTGGCACCGGTATCTGCTGCACCGGCGGGACCTGGGCGGCGGCGGTCTGGTGTCCGTCGTGCACCCCTGGGAACAGGGCATGGACAACAGCCCCTGCTGGGACGCCCCGCTCGCCCGCGTCGCCCCGGCCCCGGCCCGCTCCTTCCGCCGCGCCGACCTCGACCACGGCGCCGCCGAGGACCGGCCGACGGATCTGGACTATGGGCGGTACGTGCGGCTGGCCACGGACTACCGGGACGCCGGATACGCCGACGGGAAGGGCAAGTTCGCCGTGGAGGACCCGGCGTTCAACGCCCTCCTCATCGCCTCCGAACACGCGCTGGCGCGGATCGCCGGGGAGCTGGGCGCGCCCGGCACCGCCCGTCACGCGCGCGCCGAGCGGCTGACGGCGGCCCTGGTCGACCGGCTGTGGGACCCGGCGAGCGGGATGTTCCTGTGCCGGGACCTGCGGGGCGGGGGGCTGATTCCCGGGCGCAGTGTCTCCGGCCTCGTCCCGCTCCTCCTCCCCGGCCTTCCGCGCGACCTGGTCGCGACCCTCGTCCGTACCCTCGGCGGCCCGCACTTCGGGCTCGGTACCGACACCAGGCTGGTGCCGAGCTACGACCTCCTCGGCGAGGCCTTCGACCCGCACCGGTACTGGCGCGGCCCGGCGTGGTTCAACACGAGCTGGCTGCTGGAGCGCGGGCTGCGCACGCACGGCGAACGGGAGCGCGCCGGCGCGCTGCGGGAGGCGGTGCTGAGCCTCGCGGAGGCCACCGACTTCGCCGAGTACGTCGACCCGTACACCGGCGAGGCATGCGGCGCGACCGGCTTCGGCTGGACCGCCGCACTCGCGCTCGACCTGCTCCACCAACCCGTGGGACACGGCGTGTCCCCCACGGGCCCCGGCACGTTCGACAGAAGTGACAAGGGAGGGGACCGGGCATGACGGACCGGCATCATCTGCTCGTGCACGGGGCGACGTTCGCCGCCGTGGGCGACCGGGGCGACATCAGCGGGGTGCGGGGCGGCGGCTCCCCGGACGGGTTATTCGTACGGGACGCCCGGCACCTCAGCCGCTGGCAGCTCACCGTCGACGGCGCGGTGCCCGAGGTGCTCACGCCGGTCGCGGACGGCGACACGACCCGGTGTGTGCTGGTGCCGCGCGGCGGCCGGCAGGAACCGCCCGCACACACCCTCTTCCGTGAACAGGCCGTCGGTGACAGCTCGTTCGTCGAGTCCCTGCGGGTGACCAGCAACCGTCCCGTGCCCACCACCGTCCGGATCGCCATCACCGCCGACGCCGACTTCACCGACCAGTTCGAGCTGCGCTCCGACCACCGCACCTACGTCAAGGCCGGCGCCGTACGCTCCCGCCACGTCCTGGACGACGGCATCGAGTTCACCTACCGGCGGGCCGAGTGGCGGTCCTGTACGACCATCACGGCCGACCCCGCGCCCGACGCCGTCGAGGAGACCGGCACCGGCGCCCGCCGCCTGGTGTGGACTCTGGACCTGGAACCCCACGGCACGACCGAGCTGGTGCTGCGCGTGATGGCCCGCCCGCACGGCGACAAACGGGCCCTGCGCGTGCCGCGCTCCCCCGCCTCCGTGAACGAGCAGGTCCTCGCGCTGGAGGAGAGATTCGTGGAGGGCGTGGCCTTCCCGACCGGCTGGCCGGAGCTGGCGGCGGCCTGTGCCCGCGGCCTGTCCGACCTGGCCGCACTGCAGGTCCCGGCGACCGGCCCGGACGGCGAGGAGCTGCGCGTCCCGGCGGCGGGCGCCCCCTGGTTCCTCACCCTGCTCGGCCGGGACGCCCTGCTCACCGCCCTGTTCACCCTGCAGTACCGCCCTCAGCTGGCCGCGGCCACACTGCCCGCGCTGGCCGCCACCCAGGCGACCGGGACCGGGGTGTCCAGGGTCGCCCAGCCCGGCAAGATCGTGCACGAGGTGCGGCACGGCGAGCTGGCGCACTTCGGGCAGGTGCCGTTCGGGCGGTACTACGGCTCGGTCGACGCGACCCCGCTGTTCCTGATCCTGCTCGGGGCGTACGTCGAACAGACCGGGGACGCCGTCCTCGCGCGCCGCCTCGAACCGCACGCCCGCGCGGCGATCGGCTGGATGCTGGACCACGGCGGGCTGACCTCGCGCGGCTATCTCGTCTACCGCGCCGACGAGGGCGGCCTCGCCAACCAGAACTGGAAGGACTCCCCCGGCGCGATCTGCTGGTCCGACGGCACCCGGCCCACCGGCGCGGTGATGGCGGCGGGCGCCCAGGGCTACGCGTACGACGCCCTGCGCCGCACGGCGTGGGTGGCGCGCACGGTGTGGGGCGACGAGACGTACGCCGCCCTGCTGGAACAGGCGGCGGCCGACCTCCGGGACCGCTTCCAGCGGGACTTCTGGATGGAGGAGCGGTCCTTCCCGGCACTGGCGCTGGACGGGGAGGGGCACCAGGTCGACGCGCTGGCATCGGACGCGGGGCATCTGCTGTGGTCGGGGCTGCTGGACAAGGAGTACGGCGAGGTCGTCGGCCGGCGGCTGCTGGAACCGGACTTCTTCTCGGGCTGGGGCGTGCGCACCCTTGCCTCCGGCCAGCCGGCGTACCACCCCCTCTCCTACCACCGGGGCTCGGTCTGGCCGCACGACAACGCGTTGATCACGCTGGGCCTGGCCCGCTACGGCCTGCACGACGAGGCCCGTACGGTGGCGCACGCCCTGGTCGACGCGGCGACGGCCGCCGGACACCGGCTGCCCGAGGTGCTGGCGGGCTACGGCCGCGACACGCATCCCGAGCCCGTCCCCTACCCGCACGCGTGCATCCGTGAATCGCGCTCGGCGGCGGCGCCGCTCGCGCTGCTCACGGCGGTCGGAGGGGCCTAGTCGCGGCAGGAGAAGGGGCTTTGACCGGGCGTTTGCCCGGTGTTTGCCGAGCGCCGTGAACAGCGGACTCGGGCGGGCCGTACCGGATGACGGCGGGCCAGGCGGGCCGGGCTTTCTCCGGCCCTGTCCAGCCTCCCCAGCGTGGCTCGCCGACTCCGTCACGGGTCTCGCACGGAAGGACCTCCGGGTTGCCTCAGCACACGAGCACGCGCCAGTCATCGGGTACGGCAGGGGGAGCCGAGGCTGTCCTCGACGAACGGGACGAGGAGCGAACGCCGACGGCGAAAGCCGTCGGCTCCACGGAGGCCGCGGAAAACAGCCGCGAGGCAGCCGTACCGGCGGCCGAGGTCGCGGACTCCATGGCCGAAGAGGCCCTACCGGCGGCCGCGGTCGCGGACTCCATAGCCGAAGAGGCCCTACCGGCGGCCGCGGTCGCGGACTCCATAGCCGAAGAGGCGCCCGCGGAAGCCTCCGGAGAAACCGCCGAGGAACCCACAGCGGAAACCCTCACGGAAGCGTCCGGGGAAGCCACCGCGGAAACCCTCACGGAGGCGCCCGAGGAACCCGTCGAGAAGCCCACCGCGGCAACCCTGGCGGAACCCGCTGCGGAGGCGCCCGAGGGAACCGTCGAGCGAACTGTCGAGGAATCCCGGGAAGAAGCCCCCGAGGAGCCCGCCGAAGAAGCCACCCCCCGCCCCACCCGCCGCGGTTGGGCAGCCTGGTCCGCGCGGACGCAGCGCTGGCGGGAGGCACACCCGACCGCCGCGCAGGTCCTCTCCGTGAGCGTCGACGTGCTGGCCGCGCTCCTCGTCGTCGCCGCGCTCGTGATGCCCAACAGCGTCGTCGGGCTCGGGCCCGAGAAGTTCCTGCGCATCCCCGGAGAGGCCGTCATCGGCGCCGCGCTGATGCTCGCTCTGCCGCGCCGGCCCCGGATCGTGCTGGCCGCCGTGTCCGGGGTCGCGCTCGGCGCGATGACCGTGCTGAACCTGCTCGACATGGGGTTCAACCAGTACCTCGGCCGCAGCTTCAACCTCGTCCTCGACTGGAGCCTGCTCGGCGACGCGCAGTCGTACCTGGAGGACTCGCTGGGCCGCACGGCCACCCTCGCCGCCACCGCCGGTCTGATCGCGGTGATCCTGCTGCTGTTCGTGCTGCTGGCGCTGTCCACGGTCCGGCTGAGCAACCTCCTCGCCCGGCACATCGGCACCGCGACCCGCGGCACGCTCATCGCAGGCGTCGTCTGGATCACCTGCTCCTCGCTCGGCCTGCAGATCTCCGGCGTGCCGATCGCCTCGGACCGCACCGCCACCGCCGTGAAGATCCAGGCCCACCGGGTGGCGGACACCCTGCGGGACGAGGCGGAGTTCCAGAAGGTGGCCAAGGTGGACGCCTTCGGCAACACCCCCGCCTCCCAGCTCGTGCCCGACCTGCGCGGCAAGGACATGATCTTCACGTTCATCGAGAGCTACGGCCGCAGCGCCATCGAGGACCCGATCATGGCGCCCGGCGTCGACAGCACCCTGGACGCGCGCACCAAGGCTCTCGCCAAGGCCGGCTACCACGCCAAGAGCGGCTGGCTGACCTCGGCGACCTACGGCGGCAGCAGCTGGCTCGGCCACTCCACCACGCTGTCGGGGCTGTGGATCAACAACCAGCAGCGCTACCGCACCGTCATGGCGAGCGACCACCTCAGCCTCACCAAGGCCTTCAAGAAGACCGGCGCGTGGAACACGGTCGGTGTGATGCCGGGCGTGCAGAAGGCCTGGCCGGAGCAGAGCTTCTACGGCCTCGACAAGGTCTACAACGCCTTCGAACTCGGCTACAAGGGGCCGAAGTTCAGCTGGTCGACCATGCCGGACCAGTACGCGCTGGAGCAGTTCCAGCAGCGGGTGCACGGCAGGAAGCACGACAAGCCGATGATGTCGGAGCTCATCCTGACCTCCAGCCACCAGCCGTGGGCGCCGATCCCGAAGATGGTCGGCTGGGACCAGCTGGGCGACGGCTCGATCTTCAAGGGCATCCAGGCGGCGGGCAACAAGCCGGCGGACGTCATCGCCGACACCACCAAGTCCCGCGAGGAGTACGGCAAGTCGATCCAGTACTCGGTGACCGCGCTGACCGAGTGGCTGCAGCGCTACGGCACCGACGACACCGTGCTCGTCTTCCTCGGCGACCACCAGCCGATCGCCCGGGTCAGCGGCAACCACGCCAGCCGTGACGTGCCGATCTCGATCGTCGCCAAGGACCCGAAGGTCCTGGACAAGATCGCCGGCTGGGGCTGGACGGACGGCCTCCGTCCCGCGCACAGCGCCCCGGTCTGGAAGATGAGCGCGTTCCGCGACCGCTTCCTGACGGCATACGGTTCGACTCCGCATCCGAAGAAGGGCTGAGAACAGCCCCGGGGTCAGCCCCCGGAGGTGTCCAGCTCAGCGTCCTCGCTGATGCCCGCGCAGTCGTACGGGTCCTTCAGCCAGCCGTCCGGCAGCACCACTCGGTTGTTGCCGGACGTGCGGCCGCGGGGGCCGTCCGCGCCGGTCGGCCAGGGCTGGTCGAGGTCCAGCTCGTCCAGGCCGGCCCGCAGCTCCTCCAGCGAGGACGTGATCGCGAGGCGCCCGCGCATCTCGGAGCCGACCGCGAATCCCTTCAGGTACCAGGCCACGTGCTTGCGGAAGTCGACGACGCCCTTCGCCTCGTCGCCGATCCACTCGCCGAGGAGGGTGGCGTGCCGGACCATGATGTCGGCCACCTCGCGAAGGGTGGGCCGCGCACTGTATCCATCAGTGCCTCCGGCACGGGCTTCGGTACGGCCTTCGAACGCAGCCACCAGGTCGGAGAAGAGCCACGGCCGGCCCAGGCAGCCCCGCCCGACGACCACGCCGTCGCAGCCGGTCTCCCGCACCATCCGCAGCGCGTCCTGGGCCGACCAGATGTCGCCGTTGCCGAGCACCGGGATCTCCGGGACGTGCTCCTTCAGACGGGCGATGGCGTCCCAGTCGGCCGTGCCGCCGTAGTGCTGGGCGGCCGTACGCCCGTGCAGCGCGATCGCCGTGACCCCCTCCTCGACGGCGATGCGGCCGGCGTCGAGGTAGGTGATGTGGTCGTCGTCGATGCCCTTGCGCATCTTCATCGTGACCGGAAGGTCACCCGCGCCGGAGACCGCCTCGCGCAGGATCGCGCGCAGCAGGTTGCGCTTGTAGGGCAGGGCCGAGCCGCCGCCCTTGCGCGTCACCTTCGGGACCGGGCAGCCGAAGTTCAGGTCGATGTGGTCGGCGAGGTCCTCCTCCGCGATCATGCGGACGGCCTTGCCGACGGTCGCCGGGTCGACGCCGTACAACTGGATCGAGCGCGGCTTCTCGGTCGCGTCGAAGTGGATCAGCTGCATGGTCTTCTCGTTGCGTTCGACCAGCGCCCGGGTCGTGATCATCTCGCTGACGAACAGCCCCTTGCCGCCGCTGAACTCCCGGCACAGCGTGCGGAAGGGCGCGTTGGTGATCCCCGCCATGGGGGCGAGCACGACGGGCGGCTGCACCGCGTGGGGGCCGATCTGCAAGGGGAACTCGGACGTGGGCATTGCTCCATTGTCGCGTACGGCGACTGGTGCTCGACCGACCTGTGGACATCCGACCGACAATGATCATGTAACACTCATTAGTTAGACGCACTATCGAAATCGGCGTACGATGCGACCCATGCCCGAGCTCAGCCACCGCCGACGCCTGCTCGTACTCGCCATCTGCTGCATGAGCCTGCTGATCGTGAGCCTCGACAACACGGTCCTGAACGTGGCGCTGCCCTCGCTGCAGCGGGACCTGGACGCCCCCACCTCCGGCCTGCAGTGGACGATCGACGCCTACACGCTGGTGCTGGCCTCGCTGCTGATGCTCGCGGGCTCCACGGCCGACCGGATCGGCCGCCGGAAGGTGTTCATGGCGGGCCTGGTCGTCTTCTCGGTCGGCTCCCTGCTGTGCTCGCTCGCGCCGAGCCTGGACCTGCTGGTCGCCTTCCGCATGGTCCAGGCGGTCGGCGGCTCGATGCTCAACCCCGTCGCCATGTCGATCATCACCAACACCTTCACCGACGCACGCGAACGCGCCCGCGCGATCGGCGTCTGGGGCGGGGTGGTCGGCATCTCCATGGCGGCCGGCCCCATCGCCGGCGGTCTGCTGGTGGAGTCGGTCGGCTGGCGCTCGATCTTCTGGGTCAACCTCCCGGTCGGCCTCGCGGCCCTGCTGCTCACCCTGCGCTTCGTTCCCGAGTCCCGCGCGCCCAAGGCCCGCCGCCCCGACCCGGTCGGCCAGGTGCTGGTGATCGCCCTGTTCGGCTCGCTGACGTACGCGATCATCGAGGCCCCGGACTCCGGGCCCGGCACGGTCCTGCCCTTCGCGGCGGTGGCGTGTGCCGCGCTGCTGGCCCTGCTCTGGTACGAGCCCCGGCGCGCCGAACCCCTTATCGACCTGCGCTTCTTCCGCTCCGCTCCGTTCAGCGGGGCCACCGTGATCGCGGTCAGCGCCTTCGCCGCGCTGGGCGGCTTCCTGTTCCTGTCCACGCTGTACCTGCAGAACGTGCGCGGCCTCGACGCCCTGCACGCGGGTCTGTGGATGCTGCCCATGGCGGCGCCGTGCTTCCTGTGCGCGCCGCTGTCCGGACGGCTGGTGGGCAGCAGGGGGCCGCGGTTGCCGTTGCTGGTGGCCGGTGCCGCGATGACCGCGAGCGGGGTGCTGTTCGCCGCGTTCGAGGCGGAGACGTCCAACACCACGCTGTTCGCCGGGTACATGCTGTTCGGCATCGGCTTCGGGTTCGTGAACGCGCCGATCACCAACACGGCGGTGTCGGGGATGCCGCGGGCGCAGGCGGGGGTCGCTGCGGCGGTCGCCTCCACGAGCAGACAGTTGGGGCAGACGCTGGGTGTGGCGATAGTGGGAGCGGTCCTCGCCGCGGGGGTCGGTTCGTCGTCGTACAAGGACATGTTCGTGTCGGCGGCCCGGCCTGGCTGGTGGATTCTGACGGCTTGTGGATCGGCCGTGCTGGTGCTCGGCCTGGTCAGCAGCGGGCGGTGGGCTCGGCGGACCGCTGAGCGTACGGCTGAGACTTTGTCGGCGGCCGAGGTGCGACAGGTTGTGGGGGCTCCTGAGCGTGCCTAGCCGCGGGTGACTCGTGGCCGGCCGCGCCCACGCGGCGGGGCCGCACATCGATCCAGCCCCGCGCCCCTCAGGAAGTCACCTTGCCCTGTGCCATTGCGTGCAGCTTCTCCAGCCGCTCTCGGGTCTCCTCGTTCTTCGGGCTGTACGTGACCATCCGGGCCCCTGCCTCAGGCCCGAGCCACAGATCCGTGTGTTCCAGGGTCAGGTGGCCCACGTACGGGTTGAGGAACTCCTTCGTCTTGGTGCGGCTGCCCACCACCTCGTAGCGCTCCCAGTTCTCGCGGAACTCGGGGGACTCCGTCTCCAGGCGCTTGAGGAGCATCTTCCAGGCGGGCTCGCCGAGGTGGCCGGCCATGCCGGCGCGCAGGCGGGCGGCCATCAGGCGCTGGGTGTCCTCCAGGTGCACGATGGCCGCGCGCCAGTCGCTGTTGGTGTGCACGAGGAGCATGCAGTTGCGGTCCTCGGGCGCAATCGCGTCCAGGTCGCCCAGGAGGCGGGCGTAGGTGCGGTTGTAGGCGAGGATGTCGTAGCGGCTGTTCTGGACGCAGGCCGGGATCGGCTCCAGGGCGCGGAGCACCTCGCGCAGGGCCGCGGTGACGCTGGGGCAGCTCGCGGCGGGGGTCGGGTCGGTGGCGCCGGCCAGCTGGAAGAGGTGGGCGCGCTCGCTGGCGTCCAGCATCAGGGTGCGGGCCAGGGCGTCCAGGACCTGCACGGAGACCTGGATGTCGCGGGCCTGCTCCAGCCAGGTGTACCAGGTGACGCCGACCGCGGAGAGCTGGGCGACCTCCTCCCGGCGCAGGCCGGGGGTGCGGCGCCGGATGCCGCGGGGCAGCCCGACCTGCTCGGGAGCGATGCGCTCACGCCTGCTGCGCAGAAAGGCGGCCAGCTCGTGCCGGCGGATCTCCGAATCCCGTGTCGCCGGGGCGGCGGTCTCCTGGGCCATCGTGGTCATACCTCCAGGGTGCCGTCACGCGGAAACTGTTTCCAGGTGGTTCTTGTACCAGGACAAGAAGACTCTGGTACCAGTCTGATGGCGCGCGCAGGCTCGGAGGCATGACAGAGACCGTCACGACTCCCGCCGTCCGTGCCCGGGCGGAATCCCCCGTGCTGAGCGGGCCGGGGCTGTTCACCGTTCTGCTGGCCGCGGCGCTGCCGCTGGTCGACTTCTTCATCGTCAATGTCGCCCTGCCCACCATCGGTGCCGATCTCGCGGCGGGTGAGGCCGTGCTCGAACTGGTCGTGGCCGGGTACGGGGTCGCCTACGCCGTGCTGCTCGTGCTCGGCGGTCGGCTCGGGGACCTGTTCGGGCGGCGGCGGCTGTTCCTCGGCGGTATGGCCGCCTTCGGGCTCACCTCGCTGGCGTGCGGACTGGCCCCGGGTGCCTGGAGCCTGGTCGCGGCG
Source organism: Streptomyces sp. NPDC085866 (assembly GCF_044541035.1). Classification (NCBI taxonomy): domain Bacteria; kingdom Bacillati; phylum Actinomycetota; class Actinomycetes; order Kitasatosporales; family Streptomycetaceae; genus Streptomyces; species Streptomyces sp. NPDC085866. The sequence goes on along the minus strand of NZ_JBITSQ010000001.1, from coordinate 723,488 downwards.
CGGGTCGCGCAGGGCGCGTCGGCGGCGGCCATGCTGCCGCAGGTGCTCGCCACCATCCAGGCCGCCACGAGCGGCGGCCGGCGGGCCAGGGCCATGAGTCTGTACGGCGCCACGGCCGGACTGTCGATGGTGGCGGGGCAGATTCTCGGTGGCGTGCTGGTCGCCGCGGACATCGCCGGGAGCGGATGGCGGTCGATCTTCCTCGTCAACGTGCCGGTGGTGCTGCTGGGGCTGGTGCTGGCCATGCGGTTCGTACCGGAGACCCGGTCACAGCGCCCGGAGCCCGTCGACGAGCCCGGCACCGTCCTGCTCGCGGTGTCCCTGCTGACGCTGCTCGCTCCGCTCACCGAGGGACGGGCGGCGGGCTGGCCGCTGTGGACGTGGCTGTCGCTGGCCGCGTTCCCGCTCGCCGCGGCCGCGTTCTACACGGTGGAGCGGCGGGCGGACCGGCAGGGGCGGACCCCGCTGGTGCCGCCGAGCCTGTTCGCACTGGCGTCGCTGCGCCGGGGGCTGGTGCTGATGCTGCCGTTCTCGATCGGGTTCAGCGGGTTCATGTTCGTCATCGCGCTGGCGCTGCAGCAGGGGGCCGGGCTCGGGCCGGTACAGGCGGGGCTCGCGCTCGTGCCGATGGCCGTGGTGTTCCTGTTCGTCTCGCTCGCCGGGCCGCGCCTCATCGCCCGGTTCGGCACCCGGGTGGTCACCGCCGGCGCCGTCGTGCAGGGCGTGGGCGTGCTGCTGATCGTCCTGGCCGCCCGGCGGGACTGGCCGCACCTGGGCTTCGGCTCGCTGCTGCCGGGCGCGGCCGTCGCCGGGGCCGGGCAGGCACTCCAACTCCCCAACCTGATGCGGATCGTGATGTCCGAGATGCCGCCGGCCCGGGCGGGCGTCGGCAGTGGTGTGATGGTGACCACCCAGCAGTCCGCGCTCGCCCTGGGCGTGGCCACCCTCGGCACCCTCTTCCTCACCCTCGTGCCGCACCTGGGCATGCGGGACGCGCTGGTCATCACCCTGCTGGTGCAGCTGGCCGGGATCGTCCTGACCGGTCTGCTCAGTCTGCGGCTGCCCCGTACGGTCGGCTGAGCCGGGACACGGCTTGGCCAACTCGCCGTGAACGTCTCCCTGTCGATGTTGGTCCTGCTGCACACTCCTGCCGTCGAGGTGTGCCGGACGCGGGGAGGCGTCATGCCGCAGGACAACAGCACGAGCAAGGTCAGCCGCTGGGACCAGCACGGCCGGGAGCACGTGGTCCGGGTGCAGCGCACGGGTGTGCAGCGCACGATCAGATGCGACACCTGTGGCTGGCGCAAGAGCGCCCAGTTCCTGCCCTGGCTGAAGGCGGAGGAGCATCTGGCCGAGGCCCATCAGGCGACGGTGGACCCGGCGGGCAGCGGGCAGCCGTCCCGCTGACGGCCGGGCACGGGCGATGACTTCCGGCGGCGGCAGGAGTCGTACGTACGACGACGACGGCTGACCGGAGGGCCGAGGGCCATGACCGCACTGCACGACACCCTGCGCCGGTACGTGGACGACGGGACCGTGCCCGGCGCGGTGGCCCTGGTCGCCCGCGGGGACGAGGTCGAGGTGGTGGCCGTCGGCCACGCGGACGTCGGCGGTTGTGCCCCGATGGCCCGGGACTCCCTCTTCCGGATCGCCTCGATCACCAAGCCGGTGACCGCGGCGGCGGTGCTGATGCTGGTCGAGGACGGCCGGATCGGTCTCGACGATCCGGTGGACGAGTGGCTGCCGGAGCTGACCGAGCCGATGGCGGTGCGGACGCCCGCGAGCCCGCCGGACGACCTGGTGCCGGCGGCCCGTCCGATCACGGTCGAGGACCTGCTCTCCTCCCGGGCCGGCTGGGGCTTTCCCTCCGACTTCGCCCTGCCGGCGGTGCGGGCGCTGTTCGAGGTCCAGAAGGACGGCCGCGCCCCGCAGGCCTACCCGGCCCCGGAGGCCTGGCTGGCCGCCCTGGCCCGGGTGCCGCTGCTGTACCAGCCGGGCGAGGCCTGGCTGTACGGCACCTGTTCCGATCTGCAGGGTGTGCTGATCGCGCGGGTGTCCGGCCGTAGCCTCCCGGAGTTCCTGGCCGAGCGGGTCTTCGAGCCGCTCGGCATGACGGACACGTCGTTCGAGGTGCCCGCGGACAAACGGGCCCGGTTCACCACGTACTACCGACGGGGCGCCGGCGGCACCCTGGAGGTCGCGGACACGCCCGACGGCGAGTGGAGCCGGATGCCCGCCTTCCCGTCCGGCGGCGGGGGTCTCGCCTCGACGGCCGACGACTACCTGGCCTTCGCCCGCATGCTGCTGGGTGCCGGTGAGGCGAACGGCCGGCGGCTGCTGTCGCCCACCTCGGTGAGCCGGATGACGAGCAATCACCTCAGCTCCCGCCAGCGGGAGATCGGCCGGCTCTTCCTGGAGGGCCAGGGCTGGGGCTACGGCGGCCAGGTCGACGTCACTCCGGGCGCCCCCTGGAACGTGCCCGGCCGCTACGGCTGGGTCGGCGGCACCGGGACCACGGCCCACCTCGTCCCCGCCACCGGCACGATCACGCTGCTCCTGACCCAGGTGGGCATGGCCGACCCGACACCGACACCGCTGATGCGGGACTTCTGGAGGTGCACGGCGGGGGCCTAGGGCCGTCGTCCGCGCGGGAGCGAGGGGCCTCCGGTTGGGGGAGTTCAAGTGGCCCGCCTGTCCGCGGGCCTTTGATACTCCAATGGCGATTTCCCTACACCTCGTCAGAAAAGGGAACAGAATGTCACGCTTCGCGCATTCAGCGCATCCTGTCCGCTCGGGCGTAGCCGCGCTCACCACCGCCACCGCCGTCCTCGCCGCCTGCGCCGTGCAGTGGACGCCGGCAGCCGCAGCGACACGGGCCCCGGCCGGCGGCAGTGCGCCGACGGCCGCCGCCACCCTGTCCGCCGGATGGACGGAGCCCTGGGGCATCTCCTTCCTGCCCGACGGGAAGAGGGCGCTGGTGACGGAGCGTCACAGCGCCACGGTGTGGCTTCAGGGGCGTGACGGCTCCAAGAAGAAGGTGGGGGCGGTGCCGAACACGGTCAACGGCACCGCGAGTGCCGGTGTGGGCAACGGCGGACTGATGGGCGTCGCCCCCTCCCCGACCTGGAACGGGACGACGGACCGGGACGTGTTCTTCGTCCACACGGCCGCCGAGGGCACGCGGGTCGTGAAGATGCGCTTCGACGGGACCTCGCTCAGCGGCTACACCGTCATCCTCGGCGGGATCCGCCGGGGCGGCGACCACAACGGCGGCCGCATCGTCTTCGGCCCCGACGGATACCTGTACGTCACCACCGGCGACGCGCGCCAAGGTGCCCTCGCGCAGGACAGGAACTCGCTCAACGGGAAGATCCTGCGCATCACCAGGACCGGCGCCGCGGCGCCCGGCAACCCGTTCGGCAACCGTGTCTACAGCCTCGGCCACCGCAACCCCCAGGGTCTCGCCTGGGACACCCGGGGAAGGCTGTGGGAGTCCGAGATCGGCGCGGACACCTGGGACGAACTCAACCTGATCCGGCCGGGCGCCAACTACGGCTGGCCCGCCTGCGAGGGCGGCTGCTCCGCCGCGGGCATGACCAACCCGAAGGCGGTCTGGAAGCCGAGCGGCGGAGGCGTGCCCGCCCAGTTGGCCGTCGTCGACAACGCCGTCTACGCGTCGACGCTGCGCGGAGAGCGGCTGTGGCGGCTGCCGATCAACGCCGACGGACGGAGCGTCGGCAAGCTGACCGCGTACTACAGCGGCGCCTATGGGAAGCTGCGCGCCCTCGCCAAGGTCCCCGGCGCGAACGAGCTGTGGCTCGGCACCGACCGCAACGGCTACAAGCTCGACAAGATCCTCCGGGTCACCGTCAGGTGAGCAGACCGCGCAGCAACAGGTCCACCACCGCGGTGAACTCCTCCTCGACTCCGGGCTGCTGCCACTCGCGTGCGTAGCCCGGGTCGTGGAAGCGGCCCGTGGCCTGGAAGACCGCGCGGGCGGTGGCGGCCGGGTCGGGGGCGGTGAAGGCGCCGGCGGCGACGCCGTCCTGGATGATCCGGGTGAGCTGGGCGGTCAGGTCGGTGATGTGCTCGCCGACCGCCGTGACGTTCTCCTCGGTCAGCACCGTGTACGTCCGGAACAGCTCCGGGTCGTCGCCCGCCTTGTGCCGCTTGGCCTCGAACAGGGCCGCGAGCCAGGCCCGCAGCCGGTCCTCGGGAGAACCGTCCCCGGCGACGACGCCCGCGAGCTTCTGCGAGGTCCGGTCCAGCCACCGCTTGGTCACCGCCTCGCGCAGCACCGCCTTGGTGCGGAAGTGCCGGTAGACGCTCCCGTGGCTGACGCCGAGCGCGCGGGCCACGTCGACCACGGTGGCCTTGGCCGGGCCGTGGCGGCGCAGCACCTCCTCGGTCGCTTCGAGGATGCGCTCGGCGGTCAGGGTCTCGGTGGGCGGTGCCATGCCTAGACCGTACCCGGCGCCATGGTCATCGCTCGCTGTCGAGGTGGGCCATGGCGGCGGCCGGGTAGCGGTCGCCGGCCGCGGCGTCCGCCGGTACGGCCTGCTCGATCGCCGTCAGGTCGGCCTCGTCCAGGATCACGTCCAGCGCGCCCAGCGACTCGCTCAGCCGCTCGCGGGTGCGGGCGCCGATCAGCGGCACGATGTCCTCGCCGCGGGAGAGCACCCAGGCGATGGCGATCTGCGCGACCGTCACGCCCTTCTGCTCGGCGATCTTGCGGAGCGCGTCGACCAGGTTCAGGTTGTGCTGGAGGTTGTCGCCCTGGAAGCGGGGCGAGTAGGCGCGGAAGTCGTTCGCCGCCAGCTGCCGGTCGCGGGGGAAGTGGCCGGAGATCAGGCCGCGGGAGAGGACTCCGTACGCGGTGACGGAGATGCCCAGCTCACGGGTGACCGGCAGGATCGACTCCTCGATACCGCGGGAGATGAGCGAGTACTCGATCTGCAGGTCCGCGATCGGCGCGGTGGCGGCGGCCCGCCGGACGGTCTCGGCGCCGACCTCGCTCAGGCCGACGTGCCGGACGTACCCCTGCTCGATCAGTTCGGCGATCGCGCCGACGGTCTCCTCGATCGGCACGTCCGGGTCGAGGCGGGCGATCCGGTAGACGTCGATGTGGTCGACACCGAGGCGCTGCAGGGAGTAGGCGGCGAAGTTCCTCACCGCGGCGGGCCGGCCGTCGTAGCCGGTCCAGCCGCCGTCGGGGCCACGCAGGGCGCCGAACTTCACGCTGACCAGCGCCTGCTCGCGCCGGGCGGCGGGCGCGGAGCGCAGGGCCTCGCCGATCAGCATCTCGTTGTGGCCCATGCCGTAGAAGTCGCCGGTGTCCAGCAGCGTCACGCCGGCCTCCAGGGCGGCGTGGATGGTCGCGACGGACTCCGCGCGGTCGGCGTCGCCGTACAGCGCGGACATGCCCATGCAGCCGAGGCCGAGGGCGGAGACCTGGGGGCCGGTGGTTCCGAGGGTTCGGGTTCGCATCGTCATGTCCTCCACCCTGCCATGACAGATGACAGATTTCAATATCTGTCAGTCCATAGTTGTCAGCCCCTTGGGGCCGACAGTTGGTCCAGACCTATTGACGAGAGGTCTGGACCACATGCACTGTCATGGGCGACGCACTGTCATGCCTACGACACCTCACCGCACCCCCACCGGGAGGATCCGCATGCTCCGCCGCACGCTCAGGCTGCTCACCGCAGCGCTCACCACGGCCGTCCTCGCCCCCCTCGCGATCGCCGCCGCCCCCACCGCCTCGGCCGCCGACACCTGCGCCGTGAAGTCCCGCCCGGCCGGAAAGGTGCTCCAGGGCTACTGGGAGAACTGGGACGGCTCGGCCAACGGCGTCCACCCGCCCTTCGGCTGGACCCCGATCACCGACTCCCGCATCCCCGCGCACGGCTACAACGTCGTCAACGCCGCCTTCCCGGTCATCCGTTCGGACGGCACGGCCCTGTGGGAGGACGGCATGGACAGCGGCGTGAAGGTGGCCACGCCCGCCGAGATGTGCGCGGCCAAGGCCTCCGGCCAGACGATCCTGCTGTCGATCGGCGGCGCGGCGGCCGGCATCGACCTCTCCTCCAGCGCGGTCGCCGACCGCTTCGTGGCGACCATCGTCCCGATCCTGAAGAAGTACAACTTCGACGGCATCGACATCGACATCGAGACCGGCCTGGTGGGCAGCGGGAACATCTCCCAACTGTCCACGTCCCAGGCCAATCTGATCCGCATCATCGACGGCATTCTCGCCCGGATGCCGTCCAACTTCGGCCTGACGATGGCCCCGGAGACCGCCTACGTCACCGGCGGCAGCATCACCTACGGCTCCATCTGGGGCGCGTATCTGCCGATCGTCAAGAAGTACGCCGACAACGGCCGCCTGTGGTGGCTGAACATGCAGTACTACAACGGCAGCATGTACGGCTGCTCGGGCGACTCCTACTCGGCGGGCACCGTCGCGGGCTTCACCGCCCAGACCGACTGCCTCGACAAGGGCCTGGTGGTGCAGGGCACGACCGTCAAGGTGCCGTACGACAAGCAGGTGCCGGGGCTGCCGGCGCAGTCGGGCGCGGGCGGCGGCTACATGTCACCGTCCCTGGTCTCCCAGGCCTGGAAGCACTACGGCAGCTCGCTCAAGGGCCTGATGACCTGGTCGATCAACTGGGACGGCTCGAAGAACTGGACCTTCGGCGACAACGTCAAGGCGCTGCAGGGCCGCTGAGCGAGCGGTGCAGGCAGGGCAGGCCCTCGCTACCGAGCCGTGAGGGCGAGCTTGGCACCGAGGGCGAGGAAGGAACCCGCGAAGCTCCGCCGCAGCCAGGCCATGACCTTCGGGCGCGAGGTGACACGGTCGCGCACGGAGGCGGCCAGGACGCCGTACAGGGCGAAGACGACGAAGGTCAACAGCATGAAGACACCGCTCAGGCCCAGCATGCGCGGCAGGGCGTGCGGCTCGTCGAGGCTCACGAACTGGGGCAGGAAGGCGAAGAAGAAGATCGTCAGCTTGGGGTTGAGCAGGTTGATCAGCACACCTCGGACGATCACCTGCGGTGCCGAACCGGGTGCGGAGTCCTGCTCCACGGTGACCGCCTCCTTGTCCCGCAGCGTGGCCCACGCCATGTACAACAGGTAGGCGACACCGGCGTACTTGAGGATCTGGAAGGCGGCGGCGCTCGCGTTCAGCAGCGCGGCGAGCCCGGTGACGGTGGCGAGAACGTGCGGGACGATCCCGAGCGTGCAGGCGAAGGCAGCGACGACACTCGCGCGGCGGCCGTGGGAGAGGGCGGCGGCGAGGGTGTAGACGACGCCGGTACCCGGGGTGGCGACGACCACCAGGGTGGTCAGCAGGAAGGCAAGGCTCATGTGGCCACCCTGGTGACCCGGGTGATCCCCGGACAGAGCCAATCCCGGGCCTTCATGGAGGACCAATTCGGAAGACCCGCTCCGTTGGACACGGTGCGTCACCGCCCGGAGAATGGGAAGTGCCGACGAGCAGTCCCCAGGCGGCGCCTGCCGTCGGCCGTGCGGTGTTCCAGCGCCGCCCCAGGAGGCCGCGATGGTCGTCCGTATCGGCACCTTCAACACCGAGAACCTCTTCCGCCGCCCCTCCGTCTTCCGTCTCTCGGAAGCGGCGCAGCGGAAGCAAGTCCTGGACGAGTTCGACGCGTTGGTCGCTCTCCTGGACAAGGAGCCGTACACCGACGAGGACAAGCAGAAGATCTCGGCGCTCATCCTGAAGTACCGGGCGTACAGCAACGATCCCGAGAACCCGCCGCTGATCCGCATCAACCAGAACCGTCCCGGCAAGAAGAGCGGGCTCTTCGACACGCCTCCGCCGGGGGCACAGCCGACGGAGCTTCCGATCCTCGCCGACGGCCGGAAGACGTGGGCCGGCTGGGCCGAACTCGGGCAGGACGACCTGGACATGACTGCGGTCAGCAACACCGGACGGGTGATCAGAGAAGTCGACGCCGATGTCCTGCTGGTACCCGAGGTCGAGGACCGGCTCACCCTGGACCGCTTCAACCAGCACGTCCTGGGCCTCGGCCGGCAGCCGTACCCGTTCAATCTGCTGATCGACGGCAACGACCCGCGGGGCATCGACATCGGGATCCTCAGCCGCTTCCCGATCACATCCGTCCGGCCGCACCTCTTCGACCCGAATCCGACGGACCCGACGAAGCCCCTGTTCAGCCGCGACTGCCCCGAGTACGAGATACAGCTCGGTCAGGCGAGCCTGGTGCTCCTCGGCAACCACCTCAAGAGCAAGTCCGGCGACGACCCGGAGCTGCGCCTGGCCCAGGCGGAGCGGGTCGCGGAGATCTACCGGGCCGCGCTGGAGCGCACCCCGAACGCGGTGGTCGCGGGGGACCTCAACGACTTCCCGGACAGCAAGCCGGTCGGGGTGCTGCTGGACACCGGTCTGCGCGATGTGATGAGTCACCCCTCCTACCAGGGTGAGCCCGGCACCCACGGCACCTGCCGCGAGACGCACGACAAGCTCGACTACGTCATGCTGCCGCCCGCGCTGTGGGGGAAGGTGCAGAACGTGGGCCTGGAGACGCGGGGCATCTTCCTGCACGCGAACCACTTCGAGAGCGTGAAGGCGAAGACCGACGAGGCATCGGACCACGCGGCGCTGTTCGTGGACCTGGACCTCTGAAACACCGCGGTGCCGGGCCCCTTTGAACAGGGGCCCGGCACCGGGACGAGCTCTGGGTCAGCAGCCGATCAGGCGGCTGGCCAGGTAACCCTCGATCTGGTCCAGCGACACGCGCTCCTGCTTCATCGAGTCACGCTCACGCACGGTCACCGCGTTGTCCTCGAGCGTGTCGAAGTCGACGGTGACGCAGTACGGCGTACCGATCTCGTCCTGGCGACGGTAGCGGCGGCCGATGGCGCCCGCGTCGTCGAACTCGATGTTCCAGTGCTGACGCAGCGCCTGGGCGAGATTCTTGGCCTTCGGGGACAGCTCGGGGTTGCGGGACAGCGGGAGCACCGCGGCCTTCACCGGCGCGAGGCGGTGGTCCAGGCGCAGCACCGTGCGCTTCTCCATCTTGCCCTTGGCGTTCGGCGCCTCGTCCTCGACGTAGGCGTCGAGCAGGAAGGCCAGCATCGTGCGGCCGACACCGGCCGCGGGCTCGATGACGTACGGAGTCCAGCGCTCGCCGGCCTCCTGGTCGAAGTAGACGAGGTCCTGGCCGGAGGCCTTGGAGTGCGCGGTGAGGTCGTAGTCGGTGCGGTTGGCGACACCCTCCAGCTCGCCCCACTCGCTGCCGCCGAACTGGAAGCGGTACTCGATGTCAGCGGTGCGCTTGGAGTAGTGGGAGAGCTTCTCCTTCGGGTGCTCGTACCACCGCATGTTCTCCTCGCGCAGGCCCAGGCCGGTGTACCAGTTCCAGCGCTGCTCCATCCAGTACTCCTGCCACGTCTCGTCCTCGCCCGGCTTGACGAAGAACTCCATCTCCATCTGCTCGAACTCGCGAGTGCGGAAGATGAAGTTGCCGGGCGTGATCTCGTTGCGGAAGGACTTGCCCATCTGGGCGATGCCGAACGGCGGCTTCTTGCGCGAAGTGGTGTGCACCTGAGCGAAGTTGGTGAAGATGCCCTGGGCGGTCTCGGGACGCAGGTAGGCGACGGAGCCGGAGTCCTGGGTCGGGCCGAGGTGGGTGGAGAGCAGACCCGAGAACTGCTTGGGCTCGGTGAACTGGCCCTTGTTGCCACAGTTCGGGCAGTTGATGTCGGCCAGGCCGTTCGCCGGGGCGTGGCCCTTCTTCTCCTCGTAAGCCTCCTCGAGGTGGTCGGCGCGGAACCGCTTGTGACACGAGGTGCACTCGGTCAGCGGGTCCGTGAAGGTGGCGACGTGGCCGGAGGCGACCCAGACCTCGGAGGCCAGGATGACGGACGAGTCGATACCGACCACGTCCTCGCGCGACGTCACCATGTAGCGCCACCACTGGCGCTTGATGTTCTCCTTGAGCTCGACACCCAGCGGTCCGTAGTCCCAGGCGGCACGCTGTCCGCCATAGATCTCACTGCAGGGGAAAACGAAGCCACGGCGCTTGCTCAGGCTGACGATGGTGTCGATCTTGTCGGCGGCCACGGTGCTCTCTTCATTACGACGACGGGCGTTGAAGCGAGATGCTTCCAGCGAATGATTCAGGTTACCGGCGCAGGCTCCCCCACGGCCAAATCGGCCCCCCATCTCGGGCCCCCCGCAGGCCTTGTTGACAACGGTTTCCATGTTTGTTGAAAATGACTGTCATGAACGTACGACGACAGCTCATACCCGCGGTGGCGACGGCCGCGGTCACCGCCCTCGGCCTCGCCACCCTGTCCGCCTGCTCCGGCGCGAGCGCCGCGGGCAACACGAGCAAGTTCGACGTCGTCGCGTCGTTCTATCCGATGGGCTTCCTCGCCGAGCAGATCGGCGGCAGCCACGTCCACGTCACCACGCTGACCACCCCCGGCCAGGAGCCGCACGACCTGGAGATCAGCCCGCAGCAGATCGCCGGGCTCGAGGAGTCCGACGCGGTCCTCTACCTGAAGAACCTCCAGCCCTCCGTCGACAACGCGGTGGCCCAGTCCCCGGTGCGGACGAAGATCGACGCGGCCTCCCTGACCACGCTGGAGGAGCACGGCAACGAGGTCGGCGGCCACGCGGCCGCGCACGACACCCACGAGGGCGAGGAGTCCGGCGGCAAGGACCCGCACATCTGGCTCGACCCGGTGCGCTACGCCCAGGTCGCCGAGGGCGTCGGCAAGGCCTTCGAGAAGGCCGACCCGGACCACGCGGCCGACTACCGGAAGAACACCGCGGCCCTGGTCAAGAAGCTGGACGACCTGAACACGCAGTTCAAGGACGGCCTCGCGAACACGAGGACCAAGGTCTTCATCACCACGCACGCCGCCTTCGGCTACCTCGCCGAGCGCTACGGCCTCACCGAGGAGGCCATCAACGGCCTCGACCCCGAGTCGGAGCCCAGCGCCGCGCGCGTGAAGGACCTGGAGACGATGGCCGAGGCCGACGGCGTCACCACCGTCTTCTACGAGACGCTCGTCAGCGACAGGACCGCGAAGACCGTCGCGGGTGACGCGGGCCTGAGGACGGACGTCCTCGACCCGCTCGAGGGCATCACGAAGAAGTCCCGGGGCACCGACTACTTCTCGGTCCAGGAGGCCAACCTCAAGGCCCTCCGGCAGGCCCTGGGCGCCAAGTGACCGGCACGGAGGACGACACCATGGGCGAGCCCGTCATAGCCATGCGCGGGGTGACCGCGGAACTCGGCTCGCGCCCGGTCCTGCGCGGCATCGATCTCACCGTGCGCAGCGGTGAGGTCGTCGCGCTGCTCGGCGCGAACGGTTCCGGCAAGTCGACGGCGGTGCGCAGCATCATCGGCCAGGTGCCGGTCAGCGGCGGCTCGATCGAGCTGTTCGGCACCCCGCGCCGCAGCTTCCGGGACTGGGCGCGCGTGGGGTACGTACCGCAGCGCACCACGGCCGCGGGCGGGGTCCCGGCCACGGTGACCGAGATCGTCTCCTCGGGCCGCCTGGCCCGCACCGGCTTCGGCGTCTTCCGCAAGGCGGACCGGGCGGCCGTACAGCGCGCCCTGGAGCTGGTCGGCATGGCGGACCGTGCCAAGGACTCGGCGACCGCGCTCTCCGGCGGCCAGCACCAGCGGGTGCTGATCGCCCGCGCCCTGGTCGCCGAGCCCCAGCTGCTGATCATGGACGAGCCGATGGCGGGCGTCGACCTGGCCAGCCAGGAGGTGCTCGCGCGCACGCTCCGCGAGCAGGTCGCGGCCGGTACGACGGTCCTGCTGGTCCTGCACGAACTGGGCCCACTGGAGCCCCTGATCGACCGGGCGGTCGTCCTGCGCGACGGCTGTGTGCTGCACGACGGCCCGCCCCCGCAGGCGGTCGGCCAGCACGCCCTGCCCGGCCACGACCACGTACACCCGCACGCACCCGCGGGCTCCGAACCTCTCCGCACGGGACTGCTGAGCTGATGGACCTCCTCGACTACGCCTTCATGCAGCGCGCGCTCATCGCGGCCGTGCTGGTCGGCATCACCGCGCCCGCGATCGGCATCTACCTCGTCCAGCGCCGCCAGCCCCTGATGGGCGACGGCATCGGGCACGTGGCGATGACCGGCGTCGGCCTCGGCTTCCTGCTGAACGCCTCGCCGGTGTGGATGGCCACGGCCGTCTCCGCGCTCGGCTCGGTGCTGATGGAACTGATCCGCTGGTACGGCAGGACCCGCGGCGACATCGCGCTCGCGATGCTCTTCTACGGCGGCATGGCCGGCGGCGTGATGTTCGTGAACATCGCTCCGGGCGGCTCCAATGCCAACCTGATGTCGTACCTGTTCGGCTCGCTGTCGACGGTCGCCCCCTCGGACGTGACCGCGATCCTGATCCTCGCCGCGTTCGTGGTCGCCGTGACCCTCGGACTGCGCCGCCAGCTGTTCGCGGTCAGCCAGGACGAGGAGTTCGCGCGGGTCACCGGGCTGCCGGTGCGCGCCCTGAACCTGCTCACCGCCGTCACGGCGGCGGTCACGGTGACCGTCGCCATGCGGGTGGTCGGCCTGATCCTGGTCTCCGCGCTCATGGTCGTACCGGTCGCCGCCGCGCAGCAGCTCACCCGCAGCTTCGCCGCGACCTTCGCGATCGCCGTCGCCATCGGCGTCACCGTGTCGATCGGCGGCACGGTCACCTCGTTCTACCAGGACGTTCCGCCCGGTGCGACGATCGTCCTGCTGACCATCGGAGCGTTCGTCGTCCTCACCGCCCTGGCCACCCCACTGGCCCGCCGACGCGCCCGCGCGGCCGCCGCGGCACAGCCCGCGGGCGACCCCGCCGAGTGCTCGATTCCGGCCACGCGAGGGGCGGGCGACGAGGTCGGCGTCTGACCGCGCACAGCCCGGGCTGGCACAATGGCCCGGGCAGACGCGAGACGTGAGGAGACGACGGTGACGACCGCTGGACCGCCCGTGAAGGGCCGCTCCACCCGGCAGCGCGCAGCCGTGGCGGCGGCCCTCGACGAGGTCGACGAGTTCCGCAGCGCGCAGGAACTGCACGACATGCTCAAGCACAAGGGCGACTCGGTCGGCCTGACCACGGTCTACCGCACCCTGCAGTCCCTCGCCGACGCGGGCGAGGTCGACGTCCTGCGCACCTCCGACGGCGAGTCCGTCTACCGCCGCTGCTCCTCCGGCGAACACCACCACCACCTCGTCTGCCGCGGCTGCGGCAAGGCGGTCGAGGTCGAGGGCCCCGCGGTGGAGAAGTGGGCCGAGGCCATCGCGGCGGAACACGGCTACGTCAACGTGGCGCACACCGTGGAGATCTTCGGTACGTGTGCGGAGTGTGCCGCGAAGCGTTGATCAGCGCAGGTTGATCAGTCCCGCCCGAAGCAGCGCTCCAACTCGTCCAGGTCGTAGAAGGCACTGCCCTTGGCGATGGGACGGCAGCCCGCCTTGAAGGCCGTCTCCTTCTCGTTGTAGAGCATGCGGACCAGGTAGTCGTCGCCGTTCCGGAAGACGTCCCACTGGATGTTGGCGCCCAGGGGAGACACGGAGGCACCCCGCCAGGGGTTGCCGGCGTAGGTGTACGGCTCCCCGGGCGTCGCCGGCTCGGTGCTGCCGGGCAGGCCCATCAGCGCGGCCAGCGGGATGATCTCCTCGGCGTGGGTGAAGCGCAGTTCGGCGCCGAGGTCGCTGGTGCCGTCCCGCTTGGCCTCCACCTGCTTGAAGAAGTCGTCGAGGAGGACGTCGGCCATCTTGTAGGTGATGTCGCTGTCCGCGAAGCCGGGACCCTTCTCGTAGAAGTCCTCGGCGTCGCTCAGGTACCCGAACCAGGCCGCGTCGGAGCGGGAGATGTACCGCTCCATGCCCCAGCCCTGCCCGTCGGGGCTCTCCTCGCTCATCGCGGGCGCGATGGCGTACAGGTTGTAGACGGCCTGCGCGGCCGGGACCTGGTCGGCGATCCCGTCGACGAAGTCGTCCTTGAAGATCCTGCGCAGGACACTGCGGGCGACCTCGTGCGTCCGGGGCTGGTCGGTGATCGACTTCAGGGTGTCCGCGAGACGCTGGTCGTGCGCGATGTAGTCGCGGTAGGCCGCGCCGCCCGCCGCCTTGTGGAAGTACAGCAGGTCCTTGTCGGTGCGGGTGGGCCCGATCAGCGGCCCCAGCGCCGGGTCGGCCTCGGCGAGCGCGCCCGTGAAGGCGGTGCCGCTGTCGACGGCCCGGCCCTGGCCGGAGCTGACCACGTCGATCTTCTCGCCGTCCGCGGCGATCTTCCCGAACAGGGCGGGCAGCCGCTGCCGCATGCGCACGGCCGCGTCCTTCAGCTCCTGCTTGCCGCGTCCGCTGAGGTTGCCGTAGCCGACCTGCGCCATGGCGGCCTGCAGGGCCCGTACCGTCGGCCCGAACTCCTCGCCACTGCGGGTGAGTTGTCCCTGCTCCTGCGCCTTGTCCCACAGGGCGAGGACAAGGTCGCCGTCCTCGCTGTCGGTGGCGGACCGGGAGCCGTGCCGGGAGACGTTCTCGGTGAAGACGGGGGTGTAGCCGGCCGGGGTCCGCTGGTAGGTGCGCGGGTTCTGCCCGGGCGCGTAGGGGGCCTTGGTGCCGTAGGAGTCCCGGTGTGCGGGACCGTCGCACGCGTGGGCCGGCAGCGCGGTGAGCAGCAGGGCGCCGAGGGCCAGGACAGGTGTGAGACGTCTCATGAGTCCCGCATCCTCGGCGGCCCGGATGAACCACCGGTGGCTAGGAGGTGGCGTCACCCTTCATCGCGGCTTCCATGGCGAGGAGTTCCTCGTTAGGGACGGCCCCGCCGAAGCGGCGGTCGCGGGAGGCGAACTCCATGCAGGCCCGCCACAGGTCGCGCCGGTCGAAGTCGGGCCACAGCACGTCCTGGAAGACCATCTCGGCGTACGCGCTCTGCCAGAGCAGGTAGTTGGAGGTGCGCTGCTCACCGCTGGGGCGCAGGAACAGGTCCACGTCCGGCATGTCCGGGTAGTACATGTACTTCTGGAGGGTCTTCTCGTTGACCTTGGAGGGGTCGAGGCGGCCCGCCTTCACGTCCTCGGCCAGCGCCTTCGCGGCGTCGGCGATCTCGGCACGGCCGCCGTAGTTCATGCAGAAGTACAGCGTGAGCAGGTCGTTGCCCTTGGTCTGCTCCTGGGCGACCTGCAGTTCCTTGGCGACCGACTTCCACAGCTTGGGCATACGGCCCACCCAGCGCACCCGGATGCCCAGCTCGTCCAGCTGGTCGCGGGTCTTGCGGATGAAGTCGCGGTTGAAGTTCATCAGGAAGCGGACCTCGTCGGGCGAGCGCTTCCAGTTCTCGGTCGAGAAGGCGTACAGGGAGATGTTGCGGACGCCGATCTCGATGGAGCCCTGCAGCACGTCGAGCACCCGCTCGGCGCCGACCTTGTGGCCCTCGGTGCGGGGCAGCCCGCGCTCCTTGGCCCAGCGGCCGTTGCCGTCCATGACGATCGCCACGTGGTTCGGTACCAGCTCGCCCGGGAGCTTCGGCGCGCGGGCACCGGACGGGTGCGGCTCCGGCGACTTGTACTCGCGGCGCTGGCGGCCCAGGATCCCGCGTACGACCATGTGCTTCTCGTCTCCCTTGCTCACTGTTCCACGTACCGCAGGGAGCGCAGTCCGCGCTCCAGATGCCAGTGCAGGTAGGCGGACACCAGCCCGCTGCCCTCCCGGACGTAGCGCGCCTCGCACGCATCCGCCGTCTCCCAGTCTCCCGTAAGCAGCGCGCCGAGGAGTACCAGGGTCTGCGGCGAGGGTACGACGCTGCCGGGCACCCGGCAGTCGACGCAGACGGAGCCGCCGGAGGCCACCGAGAAGAAGCGGTTGGGACCGGGCATTCCGCACTTGGCGCAGTCGCCGAAGCTGGGCGCGTAGCCGTTGACGGCCAGCGAGCGCAGCAGGAAGGCGTCGAGGACGAGGTTCGGGGCGTGCTCACCCCGGGCGAGGGTGCGCAGGGCGCCCACCAGCAGCAGGTACTGCTGTACGGCCGGCTCGCCCTCGTGGTCCGTGAACCGCTCGGCGGTCTCCAGCATGGCCGTGCCGGCGGTGTAGCGCGCGTAGTCGGTCACGATCCCGCCACCGTACGGAGCGATCGTCTCGCTCTGCGTGCACAGCGGCAGCCCGCGCCCGACCAGTTCACTGCCCCGCGCGAAGAACTGCACGTCGACGTGGGAGAACGGCTCCAGCCGGGCCCCGAACTTCGACTTGGTCCGCCGCACCCCGCGAGCCACGGCACGCACCCGCCCGTGACCGCGCGTGAGCAGCGTGATGATGCGGTCCGCTTCTCCGAGCTTCTGGGTGCGCAGGACGATGCCGTCGTCCCGGAACAGACTCATGGCTCCATTCTGCCCGCCCGTGCAGCCCCCCAGGGCCGCGGGCGGCTCTTCAAGGCACCTCGCCCCGGCTGCGCGCATTGGCATGTGCCGTCGCCGCGCTCAGTCGCTCGGCCTGGGTGGCCCGGCGGACGGCTTCCGGTCTCGCGTCCCACTCCCGCCCGCCGCCGTACGGTCGCAGCTGGACGTACGGCCCTTCGTGCCCCATGACGATGCCGAGGCGTCCGGTACCGGTGTCGACGGCACAGGAGCCGACGGGGAGTTTCATCGCGTCCACCTCCGGTGGCTCCCCTGCCCCCGGCAATTTCACGCTTCGCATGCCACTGGTGGCCCAGCGTGCCTACACTCGGCCGGAGTCTGTCCTGCGCAGTGCGCTCCGCGCCACCCGGTGAGCTGCGTCAACTCACCGCCTGCCGACGCTATTTCACCCCTCCATTGGTGCGACCTGTGGCGGCTACGCCATTCGTGTGCGATCTCTTGACCGCCCCCACAGCCGCTCTTATGGTCACGCTGACCGATCGGACGTAGGACGTCGTACCTCCCCCTCCCCCCGACCCCGCTGGAGGAACCGTGCGCGACGACGTGACCCACGACGTGCCGGCACCGCGCCGCCGGTCGTTCCTGAAGTACACGGGGGCACTCGGCGCGGCCGCCGCCCTTCCGCCGGTGCTGGCGGGCTGCTCCTCCGGCCCCGAGTCCACGAACGACACCGGGAGCGGTGGCAGCGGCAAGGACCGCACGCTGACCGCGGTGATCGGGTACGGCAACGACGGCAGCTGGGATCCGACGCAGACGGCGTCGGCGTTCGCCATGGCCGCGAACAACCACATCTACGAGGGGCTGCTCGACACCGACCCGATCTCCCGGGTGCCGTACCCGGCGCTCGCCACCGCGGTGCCGAAGAACCCGAACGCCACGACCTGGCGGTTCACGCTGCGGTCGGGTGCGACCTTCCACGACGGGAAACCCGTCACCGCCGACGACGTCGTCTTCGTCTTCGACCGGATCCTGGACCCGAAGACCCAGACCCTCGCCAAGGGCTTCTTCGTCAGCTGGCTGCAGGAGGCCCGGAAGGTCGACGCGAAGACCGTCGAGCTGGTCCTGAAGTTCCCCTTCCCGGACGGGCTCGCCCGGCTGACGCTGGCCAAGATCATGCCCAAGCACGTGTTCTCCCGGCCCGGCGCCTGGGACGACGCGATCAAGGGGCTCGCGGTGGGCTCGGGGCCGTACCGGCAGACCGCGCACCACCCGAAGTCGAACACCACCTTCGAGGCGTTCGCGGCCTACAACGGCCCGCGCAAGCCCGCCTTCAAGCGGATGAACTGGCTGACCATCGTGGACGCGGCCCCACGCGTGGCCAAGATCTCCGGCACCGGTGCGGGCGCGCAGATCGCCGACAACATCCCCTACGCCAACATCCCCCGCCTGGAGCAGGGCGGTCTGAAGGTCGCGGGCGGCGCCGGGATGAACAACCTGTTCCTGATGTTCAACACCAAGCACAAACCCTTCGACGACGTGCGGGTGCGGCAGGCACTGCACTACGCGATCGACACCGAGAAGATGGTGCAGGTCGCGCTGAAGGGGCACGGGAAGCCCGCGTCGTCGTTCCTGAACGAGGGCAACCCCGGTTACCGGCGGGCCAAGGCCGTCTACGACCACGACCCCGAGAAGGCGAAGGCGCTGCTGAAGGCCGCCGGGGTCAAGGGCCTGAAGATCGAGATCCTCGCCGTGAACGTCAGCTGGATCGTGGACTGCCTGCCGACCGTCAAGTCCTCCTGGGACGCGATCGGCGTGGAGACGACGCTGGCGCCGCAGGAGACCACGGCCGTGTTCACCAAGATGGACCAGAAGCAGGACTACCAGGTGGTGGCCGCGGCCTCGAACCCCAACCAGTTCGGGCTCGACGCCGACCTGATCATGCACTACAACTACGGCCCCCAGAACCTGTGGATGCAGTACACGCGGTGGGCCGACAACCCGGTCGCCAAGCAGCTCTTCAAGGACATGGACCGGGCGACCCGGGAGCCGGACCCGGCGAAGAAGAAGGCGATGATCCAGGACTACGTGGACGTCGTCGCCGAGCAGGCCGTGCTCTACCCGGTCGTCCACAACGAGCTGATGACCGCCTGGGACCCGCGCAAGCTCAGCGGGATAAGGCCACAGCCCTACCCGGGCATCAACCTCCTGCAAGCCCAGTGGACCTGACGGCATGACAGCTGTCGTACGGATCCTGCTCCGCCGCGTCACCCTGCTGGTGCCGCTGCTGCTCGGGATCGTGCTGTTCGTGTTCCTGGTGATGCGGTTCTCGGACGTCGACCCGGCGTCCGCCTTCTTCCAGGGCGCGAACCCGACCCCGCAGCAGCTGCACGACTTCCGGGCGCGCAACGGCCTGCTGGACCCGCTCCCGGTGCGCTACGTCCACTTCGTCGGCGACCTGCTCCACGGCGACCTGGGCACCAGCGCCCTGACCCGGGCCCCGGTCGTCGACCAGGTCACCACCGCGCTGCCGCTCACCCTCCAGCTGACCTTCCTCGGCCTCGGCATCGCGGTCGTCCTGGCACTGGCGGGTGGCGTCACCGCCGCCGTGTACCGCGACCGGCTGCCGGACCAGGTCATCCGGGTCGTCTCCCTCGTCGGGGTCGCCGCGCCCGGCTTCTGGCTGGCGCTGCTGATGATCCAGTACCTGGCGGTGGACCGGGGCTGGTTCCCGACCGGCGGCTACATCAACCCGGCCGACTCCTTCACCGGCTGGCTGAAGACCATGGCCCTGCCCGCCTTCGCGCTGTCCCTGCCGGTGGCCGCCCAGCTGACCCGGATCGTGCGGACGTCGGTGGTGGAGGAGCTGGACAAGGACTACGTGCGCACCGCGATCGGCAGCGGCCTGCCGCCCCGGGTGGTGGTCGGCCGGAACGTGCTGCGCAACGCCCTGGTCAACCCGCTCACCGTGCTCGGCCTGCGCGTCGGCTATCTGCTCGGCGGTGCCGTCGTCATCGAGACGATCTTCTCGCTGCCCGGGATGGGCAAGCTGATGATCGACGCCGTGCAGAACGGCGACCCGGCCGTCGTCCAGGGGGTCGTACTGACCACCGCGACCGGGTTCGTCGTCGTCAACCTCGTCATCGACATCCTCTACCTGCTCGTCAACCCACGTCTGAGGGCGGCCTGATGGTCACGCGCGCCGAACTCACCGAGCGGCTCTCCCGGCCCGGCGTCCGGCTCCGCGGCCGGCGCCGGCTGCCGCCGCTGTCGAAGGTCGCCGTCTGCTTCCTGGCCCTGGTCGTCCTGGTCGCCGTACTCGCCCCGGTGCTCGCCCCGCACGACCCGCTCGACCAGCAGGACCCGGTCGACGGCACCGGACACCCGTCGGCCGCGCACTGGATGGGCCAGGACAGCCTCGGCCGGGACATCCTGAGCCGGCTGATGTACGGCGCCCGCTGGTCGCTGGCGATCGGGCTGGGCGCGACCGCGCTCGCGCTCGTCGTGGGTGCGGTCTTCGGGGCGTTCGCGGCCACCTCCCGCAAGTCCGTGGACGAGACGCTGATGCGCTGCCTGGACGTGGTGATGGCGTTCCCGGGCATCGCGCTCGCGGCCGTGCTGGTCGCCGTCTTCGGCGGTGGGATCGGCGTGCTGATCTGCGCGATCGCCTTCCTGTTCACCCCGCCGGTCGCCCGGGTGGTGCGGGCCAACGTGCTCGACCAGTACGGGGAGGACTACGTCACCGCCGAACGCGTGATCGGCGCGCGCACCCCGCACATCGTGCTGCGGCACGTGGCCGTCAACTGTGCCGCGCCGGTACTGGTGTTCTGCACGGTCCAGGTCGCCGAGGCCATCGTCTTCGAGGCGTCGCTGTCCTTCATCGGCGCGGGCGTGCGGCCCCCGGACCCGTCCTGGGGCAGTGTCATCGCCGACGGCAAGAACATGGTGCTGACCGGCGGCTGGTGGGCGACCGTCTTCCCCGGGCTGCTGATCCTGCTCACCGTCCTGTCCCTGAACATCCTCTCCGAGGGCGTCTCGGACGCCTGGGCGGCCCCGGCGGCCCGGGAGGTGGCGGCGCCCGGCGACCGTCTGGAGACGCCGGAACCCGGCACCGGCGAGGTGCTCCCGCTGCCCGGCCTGACCGACGCCGCCCGACGGCTGCGCGCGCGGGCCCGGCCCCGGCCGGCCGGCGGCGGTCAGCCGGTGCTCGCGGTGGAGAACCTCGCCATCGGCTTCCCGGACCGGCACCGGGGCGTGGACATCGTGGACGGGGTCAGCTTCGAGGTGCACCCCGGCGAGGTGCTGGGCCTGGTGGGCGAGTCGGGCTGCGGCAAGTCGCTGACCGCGCTCACCGTCATGGGCCTGCAGCCCAAGGAGGCCCGGGTGCGCGGGCAGGTGCGCTTCCGGCAGCGGGACCTGCTCGCCGAGCCGATGCGGGTACGACGGCGGCTGCTCGGCCACGAGATGGCGATGGTCTACCAGGACGCCCTGTCCTCGCTGAACCCGGCGATGACCATCCGCGCACAGCTGAAGCAGCTGGTGCGGCGCGGTGGCCGCCGCAGCCCGCACGAACTGCTGACGCTGGTCGGCCTCGACGCCGAGCGCACCCTGCGCAGCTACCCGCACGAGCTCTCCGGCGGGCAACGCCAGCGCGTCCTGATCGCGATGGCCCTCTCCCGCGACCCCGCCCTGATCGTGGCCGACGAGCCGACCACCGCCCTGGACGTCACCGTGCAGGCCCAGGTCATGGAGCTGCTGCTGCGGCTGCGCGAGGAACTGGGCTTCGCGCTGATCCTCGTCTCGCACGACCTGGCGCTGGTCGCCGACATCACCGACCGGGTGGTGGTGATGTACGGCGGGCAGATCGTGGAGACGGGCGTGACCGCCGACCTGGTGGCGGCACCGGCCCACCACTACACGCGCGGCCTGCTCGGCAGCGTGCTCTCGCTGGAGTCCGCCGAGGAGCGGATGACGCAGATCAGGGGGGTCGTACCGTCCCCCGCCGACTTCCCGGCGGGCTGCCGCTTCGCCGACCGCTGCCCGCTGGCGACCGAGGTGTGCCACACCGCCGCGCCGGTCCTCGCGGGCACCCCCACGCACACGGCCGCCTGCCACCACCCGGCGGTGGAGCTGACGTCGGCGGAGAGCGAGGAGGCCGTTCAGTGACCGCTGTCGTGGAGGACCGTGCAGTGACCGCTGTCGTGGAGGTCCGGGACGCCCATGTCGTCCACAAGGCCCGCAGCGGCGGCCTGTTCACCCGCGACCGGGTGTACGCCCTGACCGGTGCCGATCTCACCGTGGCGCCCGGCGAGACGGTCGGGGTGGTCGGCGAGTCGGGGTGCGGGAAGTCGACGCTGGCGAAGGTACTGGTGGGCATCGAGCGGCCGACGTCCGGGACGGTGTCGTTCCGGGGCCGGGACCTGTGGTCGATGCCGCCCGCCGAACGCCGGGCCACGGTCGGCGCGGGCACCGGCATGATCTTCCAGGACCCGTCGACGGCCCTGAACCGCCGGCTGACGGTGCGCAGGATCCTGCGCGACCCGCTGGACGTCCACGGGCGCGGCACCAAGGCCGAACGGGAGGACCGGGTAGCGGAATTGATGGCCCTGGTGGGTCTCCCCCGGGCCCTCGCCGACGCGCTGCCCGGGCAGCTCTCCGGTGGCCAGCGGCAGCGCGTCGTCATCGCCCGCGCCCTCGCGCTGGACCCCGGCCTGGTGGTCGCGGACGAGCCGACGAGCGCCCTGGACGTCTCGGTCCGCGCGCAGATCCTCAACCTGCTCCTGGACCTGAAGGAACGCCTCGGTCTCGCCCTGGTGTTCGTCTCGCACGACATCCAGACCGTACGGCGGATGAGCGACCGGGTGATCACCATGTACCTGGGCCGGATCGTGGAGGAGACTCCGGCCGACCGGGTCACCGACCAGGCACGGCACCCGTACACCCGCGCCCTGTTCTCCGCCACGCCGGGTCTGCTCGACCCCATCGACCCGATCCCGCTGACCGGCCCGGTGCCGTCGGCGACCCGCCCGCCGAGCGGCTGTCCCTTCCGTACCCGCTGCTGGAAGGCGGACGAGAGCTGCGCCGACACGATGCCGTCCTTCTCGGCCGCGTCGCAGCCCGGACACCGCTACCGCTGTCACCATCCTGTGGAGGAGGACCGGTCGACCCGCGATCTGGTTCGCCAGCACCTGCCCCAGGAGCCTTGATGACGCTTCCCGCCCCGCTGACCGGTGTCGTTCCGCCCGTCTGCACCCCCCTGACACCGGACCGCGAGGTGGACGTCCCCTCGCTGCTCAGGCTGGTGGAGCACCTGGTGGAGGGCGGGGTGCACGGGCTGTTCCTGCTCGGCTCGACCTCGGAGGCGGCCTTCCTTACGGACCGGCAGCGCCGGCAGGTGGTGGAGGCGGTCGTGGGCCACATCGGCGGACAGCTGCCCGTCCTCGCCGGGGCCATCGACATGACCACCCCGCGCGTCCTCGACCATGTCTCGGCGGTCACCGCGGCCGGCGCCCGGGCCGTCGTCGTCACCGCCCCCTTCTACGCCCGCACCCACCCCGCCGAGATCGTCCACCACTACCGCCGGATCGCGGCCGCGAGCCCGGTCCCGGTGATCGCCTACGACATCCCGTCCGCCGTGCACACCAAGCTCCCCGCCGAGGTCGTGCTCGGTCTCGCCGGCGACGGGGTGCTGGAGGGCCTGAAGGACTCCAGTGGAGACCTGGCCGCGTTCCGGGAGGTCGTCACCGGCGCCCGCGCCCACCACGGATTCAGCGTGCTGACCGGCTCCGAACTGATCGTCGACTCGGCCCTGGCACTCGGCGCCGACGGCGTGGTGCCGGGCCTCGGCAACGTCGACCCGCACGGCTACGTCCGCCTCTACCGGGCCGCCCGGGCGGGCGACTGGGAGAGCGCCCGGAGCGAACAGGAGCGACTGTGCACACTGTTCGGCATGGTCGGCGTCGGGGACCCGGCACGGATGGGCGGCAGCTCGTCGGCGATCGGCGCGTTCAAGGCGGCACTGCACCTGCGCGGGATCATCGACTGCCCGGTGACGGCGGAGCCGCAGGTGCCGCTGTCCGGGGACGAGGTGGCGAAGGTGGGGAAGTTCCTGGCGGGGTCCGGGTTGCTCTAGGCGGTTTCGTTCGGATCGGTCGGCCCTTGGTGCCGGCACCCTGTGATGCCTGTGCGTCACCACCGCTCACGCGATGCTCAGGGGCTGCAGGACGAGAAGCGATAAAATTACCCGAACCGATGACCGGACTTCCGGACCTGGGCTGCACTCGACCTGTGCGACCTTGGGGAGCGGCATGATGGCGAGGTCTCCTGAGAGACGCGGAGTCCCGCACAGCACTGGTGTGCGGGGCAGGCTGCTGCCCCTCCTGCCCGCTCTACTGCTGCTCATCGGCCTGCTCATCGGCCTCTTCACACCCCGCGCCGTCAGGCCGGATGCCTTCCTCGCCACAGCCATGATCTCCGGCGCCGCACTGCTGCCCCTGTGGGGGACCGTGCTCACCGCAGTGGGCGCGTGCGGCATCTTCGTCGGCCTGATGGCCGACTTCGACGCGCTGCGGGATGCGACCGCCTACTCCGAGCTGGCCACCCTCGTGGCGATTGCGGCATTCGCCGTCTTCTTCAACCGGCTGCTGGACCGACGCGCCCATCAGCTGGTCCAGGTCCGCTCAGTGGCCGAGACCGCCCAGCTGGCGGTGCTGCATCCGATTCCACGACACCTCGGTCACGTCACACTCGAGAGCCTGTACCTGGCTGCTGCGGCGGAAGCCCGGATCGGCGGCGACCTGTACGAGGCGATACGCACCCCGCACGGCGTACGGCTGCTCATCGGAGACGTACGCGGCAAAGGCCTGCTCGCGATGCAGGCGGCGGCGATGCTGCTCAGCGCCTTCCGCGAGGCCGCCCACGACGCGCCCGACCTGCCCCACCTCGCACGCCGCCTGGAGACGAGCGTGAGGCGCAGCGCCTCCAAGTACCCGGAGATCCCCGGCTCGGAGATCGTCGAACGTTTCGCCACCGCGCTCCTCGCCGAGATCCCGGACGACGAACCGGTCGTCCGGACCGTCACCTGCGGCCACCCTCCCCCACTGCTGCTGCACCGCGGCGAGGTACACGAGCTGCAGCCCGCCGCCCCCTCGCCGCCGCTCAACCTCGGCGACCTGGTGAGCGACGGATACCACGTGGACCTCACCCCCTTCCACCCCGGAGACCAGCTCCTGCTGTACACCGACGGGGTCACCGAGACCCGCGACCGGTCCGGCACCTTCTACCCCCTTGCCGAACGCGTCCGCTCATGGAGCGGCGAGGCCCCCCACCAGCTCCTCGACCATCTCCACCGTGATCTGATCGCCTACAGCGGCGGCGCCCTCGACGACGACATCGCCGCCCTCGTCGCCCGGCGGCGCCCGAGCCTCTGATCCTGGGATGAGTACTGCGTCGACTCCGCCGGCTAGGGGCAGGTGGGCTTGTGGGCGTTCGCCGCCGTGGGGCGAGTTTCCTTCAGGGCGTCTATGAAGGGGGTGAAGGCTGCGGTCGGGAAGGTGAGGGTTGCTCTGGCTGGGGTCTTGGAGTCGCGTATGGCTATGTGGGTCCGGCGGTCGGCTATCTCCACGCAGGCGTTGCCGTCGCCGCCGCCGGAGTAGGACGACTTGCGCCAGTGATCGCGGTTGGCCATGAGTGCCTCACAGCTCCTTTGACAGCCTGTGGATGAAGTCACGCGATCGCTCAGGGTCAAGTGACACTGCTTGCAGTCTACGGAAGTGCGTTCGGAACACGCCCAGCTGTGCTTCGGAGTCGATGAAGACGGTGCCGTGAGGCCCATCGCGTACGACGGTGTCCAGCTTCGGAACGGCACCGCCCGCGTACACCATGGCGGCACCGACGTCGGTGAAGTGCTCCAGATCGAAGGGGATCACTCGCACAGTGACGTGGTCCGCCTCGGAGAGTTCCAGGACGCGAGTGAGTTGAGCCCGTGACGTAGCGCGGCTGCCGACCATGATGCGCAGCGCTGCCTCGTGAACCAAGGCGTCGTACGGGATCAACGGCTCCTTCCCAAGGATGGACCGCCGCTGCATCCGGTGCTGGACCCGCAACTCCAACTCTTCCTCAGGCAGTTCGGGAACGCGGGACGAGAAAAGCGCCCGAGCGTACTCCTCTGTCTGAAGAAGCCCGGGGACGTACAGGAGTTCCACGTCCCATCGGTAAGCGGCATGGTGCTCCAACTCCGACAGATCCAGGAACGACGTCGGGAGGAGGCCTCGGTACTCCTCCCACCAACCCTGCGTCCGGCCGACCGCCATTGCAGCCAGCGCATCGACCAACTCCTGGTCCGTGCAGGCGTACTGCGCCGCAATCCGCCGTATGCGCACCTTGCTGACCCCTGCGAGGCCGGCCTCGATCTGACTCACCTGCGCGGAGTCGGTCCCGAGCAGCGCGGCGGCCTCGCGCCCCTTGAGTCCCGCGGCCTCACGAAGTTTCCGCAGCTCGGCGCCTAGGCGCTGCTGACGTGCACTCGCCTGCTGCCTGCGTGGCATGGCTCCTCCTGAGATACCCAACTGTCGGGAGGGAGTGACTCGTTCAGGGGTGAGATTACGGCAACGACTTGCACGGGACCAAATTTGAGCCCTACCGTCAGTGACACGACGCACACGCAGCGGAAGCGCACTGCTCCGTCCTGCCATGACGGGTGCGGCAATGCCACCGCGCGCGAAATCCCCTTCTTCGGAACGGAGTTGACGCATGCCTGAAACCTGGGACTACACCCTCTACATCCCGAACGATCTCAGAGCCGTGACCGTCTGTCGCCGGACCCTGTGTCTGATTTTGACGATGCATGGGCTGATCGGGTTGGTGGACACGGCGGAGCTCTTGGCGACGGAGCTGGTCTCCAACGCGGTGCGGCACACGAAGGGGCCGGCCGCGCTCAGGGTGCGCCGCTCGCCGGAGGGGGTGATGTGGATCGGGGCGTGGGACACGGACCCGGGGCCGCCGGAGCCTCCGCGGTCGTTGGGGCAGGTTGCCGAGCTGGTGGAGGAGGGGCGGGGTCTGGCGCTGGTCAGGGCGTGTGCGGACTTCTGGGGTTGGCAGCCGTCGGCCCGGTTCGGGAACCGGGGGAAGTTCGTGTGGTGTGAGCTGGGGGCTGCGTGATCGTGGGTTCGTCGCATGAGGCGTTGCACCGGATCTTCCAGAAGGATCCGGCGTTGCTGACCCGGGCGTTACAGCGGGTGCTGGACGTGCCGTTTCCGGAGCCGCGGGAGATCGCGGCGCTGAACGTGGACCTGACGGAGATTGAGCCGGTCGAGCGTCGGGTGGACACGTTGTTGCGGGCGGAGACGGACGAGGGGACGTATCTCCTGGTGGTCGAGTCGCAGGGGAAGGTGGACGACCGCAAGCGGGGCAGCTGGCCGTACTACCTGTCCTACCTCTACGAGAAGTACCGCTGTGAGCCGGTGCTGATCGTCATCACGCAGAGCAGTGCCACGGCGCGGTGGGCGTCGCGCCCGATCCGGCTCGGCTTCCCAGGCTGGCACTCGCTGACAGTGCGGCCGCTGGTGCTGGGGCCGGACAACGTGCCGGTGATCACGAGTGAGCGGCAGGCGGAACGGGATGTCCCCCTTGCGGTGCTCTCGGCGATGACACACGGGCGTGGTCCGCAGGCTCCGGCCATACTGGAGTCCCTGGCTTCCGCTCTGCGGACCATCGACCCTGACAGTGCCGCGGTCTTCGTGCAGTTCGTCGACTCATGCCTGGCCGATCCCCAGGCGAAGCAGATGTGGAGGGACCTGATGACGGCGATCCAGTACTTCTGGCGACACCCGCTGGCAGAACAGGTACGCGAGGAGGGCCGAGAACAGGGCCTCGAACAGGGCCGGGCCGAGGCCAAGGCCGAGATGATCCTTCACATCCTGGAGTGGCGCGGCATCCCGGTACCCGACGCCGTCCGCGACCGGGTGAGCGCCTGCACGGATCTGGACCAACTCGAGCTGTGGGCCCAGCGAGCCGTGCACGCCACGGACGCGGCGGATTTGTTCGCCGAGAAGTGACGGGTTACGGGGCCGCCCGGTGGGGCGGTCACCGGAACGGAATGTTGAGCCAGGGACTGCCAGGCTCGGACATCAGGATCCGATGGGCCGCGAGCATGTCCTGGTACCAATCCCCGAACTCCTCGTCGTCGAAGTGGAGGCAGCGGCCGAGGATGTAGCCGGCGGAGAAGTCCTGCCACGACTTGTAGGACAGGGAGGCGGCCCGCCCCGCCTTGATGACGGCGGACTCGGCCTCCGCAAGGGTGCCGAACCGGGCCCCGAGCCCCCACCGGGCCATCTTCGAGGCACGCCCGAGATCCCAGGCGTCGACGGACGTCACGTACCGGTTCTCGTCGAGCACACCGTCGGCACGCATCCGGGCCTCGTAGCGGGTGATACGCCCGATGAGCCGCTGCACACCCTCGACACGGGCCTCGACCTCGGACTCGGGTCGGGGCTCGGTCCTGGAGACGCCGTCCTCGGACACCACGACCGAACCCTCGGAGTTCGCCCGGATGAGGTTGGCGGCGGCCTGCCGCCAGTACCCCAGGTCGACATGCCCGCCGAAATCCCGGGCGATGCGACGGCGCAGACCGAGGGCGAAATCCCAGACCGAGCTGTGCTGCTCGCAGGCGAGGAGGTCGCGGAGGTAGGACTGCCACTCCTCACGGGTGGTGATGCCCCACCACTCGCGAAGCCGCTTGAGCTCGTTCAGATACCCGGTGCCGTGCCAGGCCATGGCGTTCCAGACGGAGCCGTTGCTGACACACAGGAGCGCTCCGCAGGCGAGGCCGTGGGCGACGGATCCGTGCAGCGGGCCGCCGACCCGGAGAGTGAGCAGCCTGGCGGGGACTCTCAGGGGGCCATTGGTCCGGTAATGCTGAGCCCATGCGTTGGAGTGCGGTGGCGCTGCCGGGAGGAACGCCTCACAGGGACTGCCGGGATTGACCACGATCCACGGCGGACGCCCCGGCTTCCATGCCTCGGCGAACCACCCGAGGCTGCTGCGGTGGAACACCCGATGCGGTTCAGGGGCGGGCAGCATGCCCACGGTGTACACCGCCCAGACGGGACCGCCGGCACGTGGATCGTGCCCAAAGACCGAGTACGTCTTGTCCGGGTCGGTGTCTGCCTTGTCGCGCTGTATCTCGAAATACAGCGGTTCCCGCGCGAGCGCATCGAAGTACGCGGCCCAGTCCTCACGCGACTTGGCGTCGAACAAGGCCTGCTCGATGTCCGTTGGCGGTTTCCAGGCAGGCGCTGCATGAGGCTGGAAACCCGCAGCAGGCAGGCCGAATGACATGAGACCCTCTGCCCTTTCGTTGCGAGAAGATGCATTTGCATGCCTCTGGCCGGCTCCAAGTGACTTTCCTGAGCAACCCACAGGAAGAATACATCACCAACACAGGGGCGTCCCGATAGGTAGCAATACCGCCGAGGGGCTGCGGAATCGGCATTTGAAGGCGCGACTCACGCAAGGATCACCGAAAGCTTACGGCAAGTTGGGAATCAGCGACAGCCACGCCGAGAGTTGCCGACGTAGCGGATCATTTTCCGGCAAAACACCCATCATCGACCGCAGCGGTGTCAACAGATTTTTCACATACCGCAGTCGAAGCATCCTCTCACGGGGAAGCGACCGCCAGTCAGTCGCCTCGATAGAAATTTGCTCCTGGGACGCCCCGATCTCGCGGAACACAACTCTACACAGTTCATGCGGGTCACGAATTCGATCACCCTGGACAGCACCAAACTCCCGAATGGCGTAAGCTCGGACATTTACCTCGTCGGTGAGAATATTTGCCGAATTAAATTCGACACTCTCTCGCTTTCGCCGGCATGCCACCAAAGCTAGCTGAACCCACCGAAGTCGCGTCTCAACATCCCGGCGGTCATCACGCATCCGCCCGTCAGACAATACGCGCAAGCTTTCCCACTCTTGCCAATTGGTCGCGCTATTTTCCACCCTTTCGACCATTTGCTCTACTTCTTCAGCGGACTTACCGGAGATAGTTTCCCCCGCCAAGGCCGCGAGGTTCGCATCCGACGACTCATTCGATGAATATGATTCCTGCACGCTCGAATGCATCCCTTCCCACCTGGAGACTTTCCGGTGACGGCTTGTAGTGCCCGCTATTTCTGTTGATTTCCATGCCGAAGTAGCTTCCGTCCCCGCCTGCGATCTCTGCTTCACCGGCAGCCTGCACTGGCCCCCCACGGGTCAATACCGGATGCTTAAGCTCGATACCGTTGACGTGCTTTGGCATGACGAGCAGTTCGCCGTTTTGATCCACGACCCACTTAATGGTCCCCGAGTTGATCGCTTCATCAAACCCACTATCTCCCACCTTCAGCGGTTTGACGCCGAGGCGCTCTGCATCGGCCAGCTCCCCCTCAAGCTCATCCGGCAACAGATTCTTATACGGAGCAAGTCCGAGAGGATCGATGACACGGTGTGGATTTTCTACGTACGTTGCTGGGTTCGGAGCTGCGGAGAGCCCAAGGGGGTCACAGGTAAGGTAACGGGCGGTTTCGGGGTCATAGTGACGGAAGTAGTTGTAGTGCAGGCCCGTTTCCGGGTCGTAGTACTGCCCCGGAGAGCGCAGGGGCGTGTACGCCGAACTGTTGGCCGCCCATGCTGTCGTTCCCCACAGGGTGCTGCGGGTGTGCCAGGCGATGTCGCCGTGTTCGTCGATGAGTTCGCTGGGGGTGCCGACCAGGTCGGTGACGATGGCGAAGAAGCGGGAGTCGATCTCGTCCTGGGGTCCGTCGGCCGCTGTGATGCGTTCCGTTTGGGCCAGGGGACGCAGGCCCTGGTGGTCCCAGGTGAGGGTCACCGGGTTCGGGAGGTCGGGGGACGTCGTGGTCTGTTCGCAGAGGGTGGTGCCGTCCCAGCTGAAGTCCACCCGCTCTACGACCGTTTCGCCGTCCGACGCGAGGCGGAGTTTCGCGGTACGGCGGCCCAGGGGGTCGTAGGTGTAGCGCCAGCGGGTACCGTCCGGTGTCGTCACCGATGTCAGGCGGTCCTCGGCGTCCCACTCGTAGCGCCATGTGTCGGGCTTGCGGGACAGGCGAGTCTTCTGGCGGAGGGTGATCCGGCCGAGGGCGTCGTGTTCGTAGCGGACGTTGCCGGCGCGCGTGATGCGGGTGCCGGTGTAGGTGCGGGGGCCGGCTGCCTCCTGGCCCGGGTGGTTGGCCGGCCAGCTCGCCTGCGTCTGGTTGCCTGCCTCGTCGTACGCGTACCGCTCCGTCCAGCCCGCCGCGTTCACCGCCGTCACCCGGCCTGCCGCGTCCAGGTCGAAGTGGCGGGAGCCGGTGAGCTGGTCGTCGATGCCGATCAGGTTGCCGTCAGCTCGGTAGGTGTACGCACGGTGTTGGACGGTGCGGCCCTCGGCACCCGTCACCGACTGGGTCGTCAAACGGCCCAAGGCATCGAAGCTGTGCTCCAGGGCAATCGTTCCGCCGATATGGCGGGACAGCTCGCGGCCTGCCTCGTCGTAGGTGAAGTCGATGGCGCGGCCCGAGGCCACCATCCCCGTGCGGCGGCCCACGACGTCGTACGACCAGGTGGTGGTGGCGCCGGTGGGGGTCGTGCGCCCTGTACGGCGGCCCAGCGCGTCGTACGTGTAGCTCAGCGTGCGGCCGTCGACCGTCTCCGAGTGCAGGCGGCCGTAGCGGTCGCGGAGGAGGGTGAGCGTGGCGCCGTCGGGGCCGGATGCCTGGGCCAGCTGGTCGGTCAGGTCGTAGGCGTACGTAGTGACCTGACCGGCCGCGTCCTTGCGGGTCACCTGGCCCAGTTCGTTCCGCTCGAAGGACACCACTTCGCCGAGAACGTTTCTGCGCGAGGTGAGACGACCTGCGGAGTCGTACCCGTAGGTCAGGGTGCGGTCGTCGAAGTCCGTCTCCACCACCAGGCGGCCTGCAGCGTCGTACTCGTACGTCCACGTCAGGCCCTGCGGGTTCGTGACCTTCGTCAGACGCAGTTCCGTGTCGTGGTCGAACTCGTAGCGGACACCGTCCGGGCCCGTGCGTGCCGTCAGCAGGTCGAAGTGGGTGTACTCGAAACGGGAGACGCCGCCGATCGGGTCGGTGTGGCTCGTGCAGTTGCCCTCGCCGTCATACGTCCACGTCTCGGTTGCGCCGTCGGGGGCCGTACGTCGGGTCAGGCAGCCCTCGGTCGACCATTCCAGCAGCGTCGTTGCCCCGAGGGGGTACGTGATCGCTGTCAGACGACCGAAGGCGTCACGCTCGTAACGGGTGGTCGCGCCCAGCGGGTCCGTGATCTCCAGCGGGAGGCCCGCGCGGTCGCAGACCACCCTTGTTGTGTTGCCGAGTGGGTCGGTCACGGAGGTGAGGTGGCCGGCCTCCGTGTAGGTGAAGTGGGTGGTCTGGCCCGCCGGGGCCGTCACCGAGGTGAGGTTGCCGCGCTCGTCGAATCCCTGACGGATCACCGTGCCGTCCGGGTTGACCACCTTCACCGGCAGGCCGAGTTCGTTGTACTCCGCTCTCACCTCGCGGCCGTCCGGGCGGATGACCGACGTGAGATTGCCCGCCTCGTCGTAGCGGAACGTCGTCGTGTGGCCCAGCGGGTCCGTCTGGGAGAGCAGACGGTGGTAGCGGTCGCGGAGATAGCGGGTGGTCGCACCGAGGGCGTCGATCTCCGCGACCACCTGCCAGGTGTCGTTGACCAGGTAGCGGCGGGTGTGGCCCTCACCCGTCGTCGCTGTCGTGGTCCGAAGGCCTGATTCCGGGTCCGGTTCTCCGTACGACAGACGCAGGGTCATGTGGCCCGCCGAGCCGCCCTCGGCAATGCAGCGGTCCCGGTCGTCGTACTCGTACGTGTAGCCGCGATCGTTCGTGTCCGTCCAGGAGGTGATCCGGCCCGCCTCGTCATACGTGAAACGGAGAGGCAGGCCGGAGGAGTTGTAGACCTCCGTGAGGTTGCCGTCGGTGTAGCCGTAACGCTTCAGCTCCTCGCCGGTCGCGGCCAGGTGGAGGGCGGTGATGCGGCCGGAGTCCGAGGTGACGCGTACAGCCTGGCCGCTGCTTGAGACGACCGTGAGAGGAGTGCCCTCCGCGTCGTACTCGAAGGTGATCCAGTTGCCGTTGCGGTCGTCTATCTGCTCCAGCACCGCCAGGTCTTCGCCTCGGTCGGCGAAGTGCCAGGTGCGGTGCGTGCCCGGGTCCGTGATCGTGTAGCCGTCGTCCACACGGTCGAGCGGCCAACGGGGGCCGTGGCTCGGGAGGGTCGGCAAGCCCGGTGCCGGGTGCGGGTACGCCAGGAGCAGGCCGTCCTCCGTGACGAAGACGGCTCCCTCGGCGTCGATCTCCAGGCGCTGCTCCAACGTGGAGGACCAGGACGGGCCGAACCAGCGGCCCAGGTGGTAGCCGGACTCCACTCGCCGCTTCAGGACCAAGGGGAGTACCCCGGGGAGGGTGACGTCCGTCTGCGGCAGGTACATCTTGCCGGTGGCGAGGTTGATCGGGTCGGTGCCCGTGCTCACCGTGCTGTTCTGCTCGTGGGAGGGCGCCGACGGGTCCTTCACCCCCTCCCGGGCGGCGTTCCCTTCGGAATTCGCCCCCTCGCCCTCCGCCGCCCCCCGTTCGCCGGCCGTCGCCCCCTCTGCCCCCTTCGCCCCGTCCTCCGCAACCCGGGCGCCATCGACGGCGGCCTCCTCCGCCCCCGCCTCCGGGATCATGAACTGGGCAGCGAATTCGCCACCGACCCCGCCGGGGTCCTCGAGGAAGGACTTCCAGAGACCGTCGGCGGTCTGGGTGGGGTGGGTGACCATGTGGACGGCGCCGCCCAGCAGTTCCACCTTCGCCTGGAGCGCCTCGTAGGGGTGCGTGACCGCGTACGGATCGAGCGGGTTCGCGTTGCGGGCCAGGTTGTTCAGGTCGCCGAGCCCGCGCATGACACCGCCGAAGAAGCGCATGTCCTCCGTCTTGGCTGCATCCAGGACGTCGGCCCCGTCGAGCTTGAGCTGGTTCACGGCCGACGGCTCGTGCGGGGCGTGCTGCAGGGCAGCTTTGACACGGTCGGCGGCCTCCGAGGCGAGGCGGGTGCGCTGGCTCCGTGCGGCGGCCAGGATCTGCTCGGCCGCGTGCTTGGCCTCGTCGCCCGGGTCCTGCTCCGAGGGCCTGGGCCCGGGGTCCTTGTCGCCCGCGTCGACCGCGTCGTTGTATGTCTGCACCTTCTGCTGGTGGGCTTTCGAGGCGGCCTTGCCCTCGCGGTACTTCGCAACCGCCTCCCGCGCCTGGGCCTGCGCCCACTCCACCGTGTGCGCGAAGTTCTCCAGCGCCGATGCCGCCTCACCACAGGCTTCCGCAGCCTGCTGCCACTTCACCTGGTGCGAGGCGAACTTCTCGCGAAAGGTGTCCGCGGCCTCGCCCTTGAAGTCCGACGAGTCGAGATTCTGCATGCCGGTCGCGACCACACCGAAAGCCTGCGCGAAGTGCTGCAGATGTCCCGCCGTCTCGCGCAGCTTCGCCGGGTTGCCGTGGATCAGCTCCTTCGGATCCTCGGTCTCGTCCAGCTGCTGTTCGTCCACGTGCGCGCCCAGCTTGGACGCGGTGGAGTCACCCCAGTCGTCGACCTTGTCGGCCGCACCGTGCGCACCGGCCCAGTCGAGCGCGTCACCCACTCCATGGGCGCCCTCGTCGATGACATGGCCCGTCGCCCGCTTGACATGGTCGTAGCCGGACTTGAGCGACCCCAGGGCACTGTTGAACTTCCCCGTGAGAGACATCAGTTGCCGTCACCCGTCCCCGTCACGTCCCGCACGACGGACGGCGTGATCGGGATCGGGCTGCCCGGCGCGCCCTCGCTCGTCTCCACGTCCGTGAGCATCCCCTTCCCCGTCTGCTTCACGGTCTTCACCAGGTTGTCGCGGTCCTTCTCGCCGTAACCCGTCGTCGCCGCGGCATGGTTGATCTGGTCCACGCTCTCCTTCTCCACCACCTCGTTGGAGGCGAAGGGATCTCCGACCACGGAGTTGTAGGCGACCTTCAGCGAGCCCTTCACGTACTCGTCCGTCTGGTGGAAGGTGCCGGCCGCCAGCCCCATCCCCTCCGCGAGCGCGTTGCCCTCCTGCATCAGATCGCGCACCCCCCACTGCCAGCGCTCGCAGAAGGTGTGCAGCATCGCGCCCAGCTGGTCGTCGCCGACGTCCATGCCGTCCATCTCCAGGCTGGTGAAACCACGCCCCGCGCCCGCCCAGCCCTTCATCCCACCCAGCGAATCCATCTCGCTCAGCGCCTTGTTGATGCCCTCGGCGATCGACTTCAGCCCCTGCACCTGCAGATCCGGCTGCCCGCCCCCGCTCGGCGTCGTCACTGCCGTCCCTCCCCCGTCAGTCATCCGGTTTCGACACCGGAGTCCATGTCCAGCACGTCACGCGTACGTGTTCCGGTTCCGCTGCCGCCGAGCGCGCCCATGTCCGGCCCGTCCACGGCGACCCCCTCCGGCACGATCCCGACGACCGGCGGCAGCACCAACCCCCGCTCGCCGTCACCGGCATCCACCAACACCCCGCACGGCAGCCCGGTCCCGGCCACCGCCGGTACACCGGCATCCAGCACCGCGGCACCCCACACCGCGCGGTACCGCCAGTTCCGGTCGCCCTCCCCGCGCGCCCTCACATACCGCGCCAGCGCAGCCTCGTCGGTGAATACGAGCAACCATCGTGCCCCGCTCGTCTCCACCGTCAGGGCCGCACCGTTCCCCCCGTACGGGACGAGGACGCGGCGACGCCGGAACTCGCCCAGCATCGTGCGGAACCTGCGCTGGTGTTCGCGGAGTTGAGTGGCCTGTTGCGGAGAGAGCAGCGCCTCTGCCTGGGCAGGTTGCTGTGCGGTCGCGAATGCGCCGGTGTCCGGCGGCGGTTGGGGTACGGGGAGAGCCTCGGCAGGCGGCGGCGTACGACCCGTTCGCACAACTGTCTGCTCGGCGATGTCCGCCAGCGCCGACCTGGGCGGATGCACTCCGGTCTCGTCCGTCGTCCTCGCCGATCCCGTCGGCTCAGCGCTGCCCACAGCGCCTTCCCCCCTCACCAAGTATCCTGTCGCGTTCAATCACTTTCGTTCACTGAACGACCTTCGATACTCACCTGTGTGGACCGATACGAACAACGTCGGTCGGATCAAAAAGGGTTAAAGCATCGGTCAACTGGCAAGCCGAGTCAGCCGCATCCGCCGGAACTCGATCGTCTCGTACGGCCCCGTCACCCCCGTCTCGTACAGGAGCCCGACCCTGTCGCGGCCTAGCTGGACCAGGTCGGAGTAGGCGGCCGGGCGGTCTGACAGGGTCACCAGGCGGGTGAAGGTCCGGCCGGCGTTCGTGCTGGACCAGAGGCCCATGGCCCGGCGGGCGGTCGGCACCGACGGGCCGGAGAACAGCAGTGGTTGTGCACCGCCCTGGAGCTGGAGCACGCTGCCCTCGACCACGGGAACGTCGTTCAGCGTGCGCTGGACGGCGAAGGGGCGGACGAGACTTCGGCCGCCGTCGCCGCTGTAGGTGTCGAGCCGGTGGCCGCGCCCGCTGCCGTTCTGGTCGCGGGAGCTGATGTAGAGGCGGCCGTCCGGGAGTTGGGCGACGCTGGTCTCGTTGGCGTTGGTCACCCCGTCGTGGGTGCCGTCCACGAAGCCCAGGTGCCAGGTGCGGCCGCCGTCGTCGCTGTAGAGGGCGTGGGCGCCGTAGTACCGGGGCTCCCGGCCGGTGTCGGAGGAGCCTGGAGGCGGGGCGGCGGAGTGGTCGGCGGGGACGAGGAGGCGGCCGGCGTGCGGGCCGCGGGTCAGGGCGAGCGCGTGGCCGGGGCCGGTCGCGTACCAGCGCCAGCCCGGCGGCTTCACGGCGGCAGTGATGTCCCGCGGGGGCGTGAAGCTGCGGCCGTCGTCCCGGCTGCGCTGCACGAACACCCGGCGGCCCCGTCCGGGCGCGACCTCGCCGCGCATGATCTGGGCCTCCGTCACGGCCCCGCTGTTGTACGACGTCACCAGCACGACGGCGCCGGAGCGCGGGTCGACCACGGGGGCCGGGTTGCCCCGGGTGTCCCCGTGCCCGGCGGCCACCACCTTCAGCGGGCCCCAGGTGCAGCCGCCGTCGGTGGAGCGGCGCAGGACGACATCGATGTCGCCGGTGTCGGCGGCGCCCG
Source organism: Streptomyces sp. NPDC085866 (assembly GCF_044541035.1). Classification (NCBI taxonomy): domain Bacteria; kingdom Bacillati; phylum Actinomycetota; class Actinomycetes; order Kitasatosporales; family Streptomycetaceae; genus Streptomyces; species Streptomyces sp. NPDC085866. Next base: position 686,944 of record NZ_JBITSQ010000001.1, on the reverse strand, counting down.
TGTGCCGGCCCTCGGCGAAGGCCAGGACCGTGCCGCGCCGGGTGACGACGGTCGCGGGGATGCGGTACGTGTCGTAGCCGCCCTTCCCGCCCACGTACGGCACGGAGGAGACGCAGCCGTGTGCGGAGTGCGCCGGGTGGACGGCGGTGAGCGGGGTGAGGAACGCGGTGGCGACGAGAAGAGCGCGGCTCAGCGGGATCACGCCTCACATGCTCCCCGGAATCACCAGCCCCGACTCGTAGCCCACGATGACCAACTGGGCCCGGTCGCGCGCCCCGAGCTTGCCCATGATCCGGCTCACGTGGGTCTTCGCGGTGAGCGGGCTCAGCCCCAACACCTCAGCTATTTCAGTGTTGTTGAGGCCACGGGTGACCAGCGTCAGCACCTCCCGCTCCCGGTCCGACAGACACTCCGGGCCGCCCGTCATGGGCGCGGAGGGGCTGCGTAGGAACCGCTCGATCAGGCGTGCCGTCGGCCCCGGTGAGAGCAGCGCCTCGCCCGCGGCGACCGTGCGGATCGCATCCAGCAGGTCGGCCGGACGGGTGTCCTTCACCAGGAACCCGGAGGCGCCGGCGCGCAGCGCGTCCACGATGTTCTCGTCGGTGTCGTAGGTGGTGAGGACCAGCACCTTCACCCCGGCGAGGTCCTCGTCGACGGCGATCAGCCGGGTCGCCTCGATGCCGTCGAGGTCGGGCATGCGGACGTCCATCAGCACCAGGTCGGCGCGCGTGGTGCGGGCGAGGTCGACGGCCTCGCGTCCGGTGGCCGCCTGCCCGACGACCTCCATGTCCGGCGCGGACTCCACGAGCATGGCGAACGCGGCCCGGACGAGGGCCTGGTCGTCGGCGAGCAGTACCCGGACGGGGTTCATCTGGTTCCTCCCAACGGCAGTACGGCCGTCACCTCGAAGCCCTGCGAGTCCTCGCGCGGCCCGGCGGCCAGCGTGCCGCCGACGCTGCGGGCCCGCTCCCGCATGCCGACCAGACCGTAGCCCGGCGTACCGTCTTTGGCGCCCACGCCGTCGTCGGTGACGTGGACGCGGAGGGCGTCCTCGTCCGCGTACACGCGCACATGCACCGTCAGGTCCTCGCGGTCTCCGTGCCGTACGGCGTTGGTGAGCGCCTCCTGCACGATCCGGTAGGCGGCGGCCCCCACCGCGGGCGGCACCTCGTCCACGGTGACCGCGACCTCCACCTCGGCACCCGCGGCGGTCCGCGCGAGGCCTGCCAGGCCGTGCAGTCCGGGCAGCGGACCGCGGCCGTCCGAGGAACCGGGGTCGCGCAGGACGTCCAGGGTCGTGCGGAGTTCGCCACGGGCCGTGCGGCAGGTCTCGGCGATGTCGTCCAGGGCCTTGGCGACGGCGGCCCGGTCCAGGCGGCCGGGATCGGCGGCCAGGACGTGCGCGGCGACCGAGGTCTGCACACCGATGAGAGTGATGCTGTGGGCGAGCAGGTCGTGCAGGTCGCGCGCGATGCGCAGCCGCTCCTCGGCGACTCGGCGGCGCGCCTCCTCCTCGCGGGTGCGTTCGGCGCGTTCGGCGCGTTCGACGATCGCGGTGACGTGCCGACGGTGGTAGCTGACGGCGACGCCGAGGAAGAGCACGGCGATCACCCAGCCGGAGGTGCGCAGCACCTGGACGGCATGGTGGGCGTTCACCGTCGTCATCACGCCGACGATGACGGTGAGGACGGTGATGCCGGTCAGGACGGTGCGCAGGGGGCGACTGGTGACGGCGACCGTGTAGAGCGCGGTGAGTCCGGCCGGGATCGTCGCCGCGTGGTTGTTGTCGAGGGCGTTGTACGTCGCGATGAGGGCCACGTCGGCGGCGAGCACCAGCAGGGGGCGGTGGCGCCGCCACACGAGCGGTACGTATGCGGCGAGCAGCAGCGCCCAGCCGAGCGCGTCCGGGCGGCGGCCCGGGTCGGTGAACAGGGCGAGACACACGGCCGGCACGGCGAGGGCGAGGGCGAGCAGGACGTCGTTGCGGGTGGCGTGCGGGGCGGTGAGGGGATCGCGGTTGATCGCCGCGACGATCCGCTCGCCCTGGCGGGTCCGTCCCGCCGCCGGGACGCCGCGCACCGCCGCCGGGATCCTCGGAGCCCGGCGGCGGCCTGTCGTGGTCGTGGTTTCCTGCACGGGGTTCATCTTCCGGTAGGCGGGCGCCCCCGCCGAGGGCAGGGGCGCCCGGTGGTTCAGCCCACGGGCTGCGGTGCCCGCTCGGCGCTCGCCGCGTCCGGTGTCCGGGACAGCGGACCCGGCCACCACACCTTCCGGCCCAGCGCCACGCTCGCACTGGTCACCAGGTAGGTGCGGACGAGGAAGGTGTCCAGCAGGACCCCGACCGCGATGACGAAGCCCAGCTCGACGAGTTGGACGAGCCCCATGTTGGTCAGCACCGCGAAGGTGGCGGCGAGGACGAGCCCGGCGGACGCGATGACTCCACCGGTCGTCCGCAACGCGGTCAACGCGGCGGCGGCAGGCTCCAGACCTCGCAGCGACTCCTCCCGCATCCGGTGCATCAGGAAGATGCCGTAGTCGACGCCGAGGGCGACGAGGAACACGAAGGACAGCAGGCCGAGGCCGGGATCGGTGCCGTGGAAGCCGAACAGCGGCTCGAAGACCAGCCCGCCGAGGCCAAGTGCCGCTCCCCACACGGCGACCACGGCGACCACCAGGAGCAGCGGGGCGACCAGGGACCGCAGCAGGACGATCAGGATGAGCAGCACGGAGAGCAGGACGATCGGTACGACGACCAGCCGGTCACGGGCGCTGGTGTCCGCGAGGTCGAGCTGCTGGGCGCTGGGCCCACCGACCCGGGAGCCGTCCAGCCGGTGCCTCAGTGCCTTGATCGTGGCGGTCTCGGCGGCGGACTGGGGCGGTGCGGACGCGGTCACCGTGATCTCGGTCCAGCCGCCGCCTGTACGGCCCTGCCGCGCGCCCGCCACTCCCTTCGTGCCCCGGATCGTCGCCAGGGCGGCGTCGGCGCGGCCGGCCGGGGTGAGGATCTCGATGGGCTGCGCGGACTGCTCCGGGAAGGCCTTCGCCACGGTCTGCATGGCGGTGACGGAGTCGGGCCGGTCGACGAAGGTGTCCACTTGCTTGAGCGGCCCGGGCAGGTTCAGCGCGCCCAGCGCCAGTACGCCGAGCAGGGCGGCGCCGGAGGCGAGGACGGTCAGCGGGCGGCGCCCGGCCGAGGAGCCCATCGCGGCGAACAGCGACCGGCGGACCTTGGGTGTGGAGCCGTAGGCGGGGATGAGCGGCCAGAACAGACGGCGGCCCAGCAGGACCAGAACGGCGGGCAGCAGGGTCAGCATCGCAACCAGCGCGCACAGCACGCCGACCGTGCCGAGCGGGCCCATGCCCCGGCTGGAGTTGAGGTCGGCGGCGAGCAGGCACAGCAGTCCGGCGGCCACCGTGCCGGCGGAGGCGAGGACGGCGAGCCCGCAGCCGCGCAGCGCCGCCCGCATGGCGTCGTACGGCCGCTCGTGGCGTCGTAGCTCCTCGCGGTAGCGGGAGACGAGGAGCAGGGCGTAGTCGGTGCCGGCGCCGAAGACGAGGATCGTCATCATGCCGGTGCTCGCGCCGGTGACAGCGGTGCCGAAGGCCTGGTTGAGGGTGTAGGCGGCGGCCTGGGCGAGGAAGTCGGCGACACCGGCGACGACGAGCGGGACCAGCCACAGCAGCGGGCTGCGGTAGATGAGGATCAGCAGGATCGCGACGACGGCGACGGTGGTGTAGAGCAGCGGGCCGCCGAGGGACTTGTAGACACCCGAGGCGTCGGTGGCGAGGGCGGCCGGGCCGCCGACGTCGACCGAGAGTCCGCCGGTGTCGTGGACGATGCTGCGCACGTCGTCGACGAAGGCGTCGCGCTTCTTCTCGTCGGTGCCGGGTTCGTTGCTGGTGACCGGATACATGAGGGTGGTGCCGTCGGCGGACGGGATGCCCTGTGGAGTACGGCCGCCGGTCAGGGTGTGCCGGTGGGCGAGGGCGTCGACCTGCTCGCCGGCGGTGGCCCGGTCGGCGGCGGTCAGGCCGCTCGCGCGGCGGTAGACGAGCACCAGTTCGGTGGTCTGGCCGCCCGGGAGGCGGTCCTGGAGCCGGGCCACCTGGGTGGAGTCGGCGGAGGCGGGCAGGTAGTCGGTCGCCCGGTTGTGCTGGACGTCGCCGAGCTTGGCGGCGAACGGCCCGGCCACGGCCAGCAGGACCACCCACAGGCCCAGCGCCAGCCAGGGCAGGCCTCGTCGCCCGCCTCTCACACGTGTTGTCGCGGCCCCCATGGAAACGGGCCCTCCCTCCGGAGCGGATGTCTGGATACGGCTTCCAGACTTCCGCCGGAAAGGGGCGCGTTCGTCGGGCGCGGGGGCGAGTTCGGCGGTACTCCGCAGGGCGGCCGGGCGGGCGGACTACTCCCTGGGGAGTATCAGGAGGGCGCTGAGCGATCGGGCATGTCGCGGGCGAGCGCTGGTCCGGCCCGGTGCGGGTCCGCCCGGGGGTGTCCCCATGGTCCCGGGTATCACCCGCCCCGGCTCGTGGCCGAAGCCCCTTCCGGGGTCTTCGGTCAGCAGGGTGCCGTCGCGAGGCGGAGGCGTCCGTCGTGGACCTCGGCGATCCGGTCGACCGCGGTGAGGTGGGTGCGGTCGTGCGTGACCAGGACGGTGGCGATGGCCTGCTCACGGGTGAGGCGGGTGATCAGGTCGACGACGGCGGCGCCGCGTTCGTGGTCCAGGGCGCTGGTGGGTTCGTCGACCAGAAGGACGGCGGGGCCGTTCATCAGGGCACGGGCGATGTTGACGCGCTGGCGCTGACCACCGGAGAGCTGGTGGGGCCTGCGTCCGGCCTGGGCCGCGACGCCCACCGCGTCGAGCAGTTCCATGGCCCGGCCGTGGGCCCTGGCCGGTGACCGGCCGTCGATCCGGGCCATGACCTGGAGCTGCTCGGCCGCGGTGAGGGAGGGCAGCAGGTTGGGCTGCTGGAAGACGATGCCGATCTTGTCGCGGCGCAGCCGGGTCAGCTCGTCACGGGTCATGCCGGTCGTGGCGGTGGAGTCGATGGTGACCGTGCCGGCGTCGGGGGTGATGAGGGTGGCGGCCACGGCGAGGAGGCTGGACTTGCCGGATCCGGAGGGGCCGACCACGGCGGTCAGACTGCCCTTGGGCACGTCCAGCGTGACGTGGTCGAGGGCGGTCAGGCGGGACTCTCCATCGGGATAGGTGAGGGTGATGTCGGTCAGGTTCAGGCTCATCGGGCGCTCCCCAGAGCGGTCAGCGGGTCGACGGAGGTGATGCGGCGGACGGACAGGGCGGCCCCGAGCGCGCCGAGCAGGATCATCACGGCGGCGGGGACGAGGACCGTGGCGGGAGTGAGGAGGAACGGCACCGCGCTTCCCGTGACGAGGGCGCCGAGACCGGCTGCGATGCCGGTACCGAGGAGGGTGCCGCCGGTCAGGAGGACCGCGGCCTGGCCGAGGGCGTCCCCGAGCAACTGGGCGGTGGAGGCGCCGAGTGCCTTGAGGACGGCGATGTCGCCGCTGCGCTGGATGGTCCAGACGGTGAAGAAGGCGCCGACGACCAGGGCGGAGATGGCGAAGAGGAAGCCGCGCATCAGCTGCAGGGAGCCGTTCTCGGAGGCGTACGAGCCGATCGCGGACAGCGAGTCGTCCTTCGAGACCGTTCTGGTGCCGATGGCCCGGTCGGCGGCGGTGAGATCGGCGCCGGAGCCGGTGTTCAGGGCGATCACGGTCGCGGTCGGGCCGTCGTCGGCGCCGGCGGGGGGCGCCGTCCTCGCCCAGGCGTCGAGGCTGGTCCAGATCACGGGGGTGTGGCTGAAGGAGGCGTCGCCCTGCACGGCGGCCACGGTCAGCTTCTGTCCGGCCAGGATGAAGCGGTCCCCGGGCGCGAGGCCCAGGTCGTCGGCGGCCGTGCCGGACAGCACCGCCGCGTGCCCCGTGATCCTGCTGCCCTCGGGGGCCAGGCGGGAGCCGGGCCGGACGCCGAACACGGAGACCCCGGTGCTCCTGTCGCCCGCGGTGGCCCTGGTCGTGCTGATGCCCAGCGGTTCGGCGCCGGTGACTCCGGGGACCTCGGCCCACCGCCGCCACTGCTCCGCGGTGACGGTCGAGTTGGCGTACGACAGCTCCTGGGCTCCGCCGGGCACGTGGAAGGCGATCCTGTCGGCCGGCAGGCCGGTGATGGCGGAGATGTTCTGCCGGCCCAGGCCCGCGGTCAGTCCGGAGAGCAGCCCGACCAGCAGGGTGATGAGCACGATGACGGTTCCCATGAGGGCGAACCGCCCCTTGGCGAACTTCAGATCTCTCCAGGCGACGAACACCTTGGCCTGCCCTTTCCGGCGGTGGAAGCGATAGGACCCCAGCGTCGCCTCCGCTGCCCGTGCCGGGCATCCGGCGACGGACGGCACTTCGCGGACCGAAAGGCGGCGCGCGGGTTGTAACTTTCGGCGGAGGCCCGGCCCGGACCGGTTCCTTAGGCTTGAGGGACTGTGAACACCGCCGCTCCCGCCCTGACCCCGACCACCCGGACCCTGGCCTGGTGCCTGCACCTGCTGATCGTCGCCCTGCTCGCCCTGGCCGCCGGCCGCGCCGTGACCGAAGGCCGGCCGCACGCCGGGGCGACGGTCGCCGTGGCCGTGGCGTGCGGGCTCGTGTACGCAGCCGGCCCGCTCGTGCCCCGCATCCGCGGCGACCGGCGGGCCGCCGTCTGGTGGCTGGCCGCCGTCGGCGCGGTGTGGCTGGTGTTGCTGGGCCTGACCGCCGACGGGGTGTGGGTCGCCTTCCCGCTGTACTTCCTCCAGCTCCACCTGCTGCCGCGTCGGACCGGCCTGGCCGCCGTGGCCGCGACCGCGCTCGCGGCGATCGCCGCGTTCGCCGTCCACCAGGGCTCCTTCAGCGCGGCCATGGCGATCGGCCCGGCGATCGGCGCCGCCGTCGCGGTCGCCGTGGTGTGGGGATACCAGGCCCTGTACCGGGAGAGCGAACAGCGCAGGCGCCTGATCGAGGAACTCACCGCCACCCGCGCGGACCTGGCCGAGGCGCAGCACACCGCCGGTGTGCTGGCCGAACGCGAACGCCTGGCCCGGGAGATCCACGACACCCTCGCCCAGGGCCTGTCCAGCATCCAGTTGCTGCTGCGCGCCGCCGAACGGGCCCTGCCCGACGCTCCGGAGAACAGTGCCCGCTACGTCGGCCAGGCCCGCCAGGCCGCGGTCGACAATCTCGCCGAGGCCCGCCGCTTCGTCGCCGCCCTCGCCCCGCCCGCCCTGGAGGGCACCACCCTGGCCGGCGCTCTGGAACGGCTGTGCGCCACCACCGGTGCCCGGCACCGGCTCACCGCCCGCTTCCGCCTCAACGGCGATCAGGCACCGCTGCCGACCCCGTACGAGGTCGTCCTGCTGCGCGTCGCCCAGTCCGCCGTCGCCAACACCGTCCGCCACGCGCGGGCCACCACCGTCGAGGTCACCCTCCGCCGGTGCCGCGACCATGTCGCCCTCGACGTCGTCGACGACGGCATCGGTTTCGACCCCGCCGAGCTGCCCGCGCCCGACCCGGAGAGGGGCGGCTTCGGTGTGGCCTCCATGCGCGCCCGGCTCGGCGCGCTCGGCGGCACCCTGACCATCGAGTCCGCCCCCGGCCAGGGCACCGCACTGGCCGCCCGGCTCCCCCTCGCCCCACCCGCCGAGACCGAGGCCCGTCCGTGACCGACTCCGCCATCCGCCTCCTCGTCGCCGACGACCATCCCGTGGTGCGGGCCGGGCTGCGCGCCGTCCTGGAGACCGAACCCGGCCTCGTCGTGGTGGCCGAGGCCGCCACCGCCGAGGACGCGGTCGCCCGCGCCGCCGCGGGTGACATCGACGTGGTGCTGATGGACCTGCAGTTCGGCAGGGGAATGGGCGGTGCCGAGGCCACTGCCGCGATCACCGCCCGGCCGGGCGCTCCCCGGGTTCTGATCGTCACCACTTACGACTCGGACGCCGACACCCTCCCGGCCATCGAGGCCGGCGCCACCGGCTATCTCCTCAAGGACGCCCCTCCCGAGGATCTCGCGGCCGCCGTGCGCACCGCCGCAGCGGGACGCACCACCCTGGCTCCCACGGTCGCCGACCGGCTCATGAACCGCCTGCGCGACCCCGGCGCCGCCCTGACCCGGCGGGAGACGGAAGTCCTCGCCCTGGTCGCGGCGGGCCTGTCCAACCAGGCCATCGGCCGGCGGCTCCACCTCACCGAGGGCACGGTCAAGTCGCACCTGGCCCGCGTCTACGCCAAGCTCGGCGTGGACTCACGCACCGCCGCCGTCGCCACCGCCACCGACCTGGGCCTGATCAGGCGCTGACGGATCAGCAGGCTCCGGTGTCCCTCGCACGTCACGTCGAGGGTCTGGTGTCCCCTCGCACATCACGTCGAGGAGATGCCGTGAAGCCGTTTCCTCGGCCCGGGATCGGTGCCGTCGTCGAGCCCGGTGATCCGGGCGGCACGGGTCAGGACGGAGTCCGCGCGGCGGCCAGCAGCCGGTTCACGTCGTCGGCGCAGATGGTGAGCGCGGCGCCGATCGTGGCCAGTGCGTCCCGTTCCGCGGGTGTGTAGGGGCCGTCGGCCACGGCGATGCGCGCGGCCTGCAGGAGCAGGGACTCGCGGCCGACCGGGGCGAGGTGCGCGGCGAGGGGGTCGAGGGCCTCGTGCAGCTCTATGGCGAGGCTCGCCCCGCACGGTCCGCCGAGGACCCGGCCGGTGTCGGCGGCGAGTGCCTCGACCAGGGCGGCCAGCTGGTCCTCGGTGCAGTCCTCGAAGCCGGCGGCGCGGACCGCGGTGGCGGCCGTCTCCAGGGCCGTACGGGAGGAGGCGCCGCCGGCGGCCAGGACGGCGAGGGCGACGGTGTGCACGGCGTCGCGGAGCATCGCGGAGAAGCGGCGGGTGGTGGGGTGGTCGAGGACGTCGGTGCCGAAGTGGTGGCGGCAGGCGGCGCACTCCACGACCGGTCCGGTCGCCCCGCGTGGCAGCACGGGCACCCCGAGGAAGGTGAAGCGGCGGCGGCCGGTGAGCCGCTGGTAGTTGCGGTCGCCTCCGCAGCCGGGGCAGTAGAACTCGCCGTCCCCCACGGGTGTCCATGCGGTGCGGGTGCCCAGGAGGCGCACAGCCCGGGTGGCACGGTCTTCTCGTCCCCGTACTGGCAGCACGTCGCACCTCCGTAACGACGCGGCAACATCGCCGCGCTGGCGTGATGTTAGCCACATCACGGAGGCTGAGTCAGCACCTCGTACGAGACCCGTCCGTGACCTGATGGGTGCGATGGCCGATAAGCGACGGGGCCCTGACCGCCGTATACAGCGGTCAGGGCCCTGAAAGTGCAGGTCGGCGAGGGTCAGCGGGCGGCGCGGTTCACCGCGGAGACGACGGCCTTCAGCGAGGCACGCGTCGTGTTCGCATCGATGCCGATACCCCACAGAACCTTGTCGTCGATCGCGCATTCGATGTAGGAGGCGGCCTGCGCGGAGGCACCCTCGCTCATCGTGTGCTCCTGGTAGTCCAGCAGGCGTACGTCGATGCCGATGGACTGCAGGGCGTCGAAGAACGCAGAGATCGGACCGTTGCCGGAGCCGGTCAGCACCGTGTCCTCGCCGTCGACGGTGGCCTCGACGGTGAGGGTGTCCACGCCGTCGGTGTCGGTGGTCGACTGGCCGGTGCGGACCTGGATGCGGCCCCACGGGTTGCCCGGGTTCGGCAGGTACTCGTCCTGGAAGACCGACCAGATGTCGCCGCCGGTGACCTCTCCGCCCTCGGCGTCCGTCTTGGCCTGGATGATCTTCGAGAACTCGATCTGCATCCGGCGCGGCAGGTCCAGCTTGTGGTCGTTCTTCAGGACGTACGCGATACCGCCCTTGCCGGACTGCGAGTTGACCCGGATGACCGCCTCGTAGGAGCGGCCGACGTCCTTCGGGTCGATCGGCAGGTACGGGACCGCCCACTCGATGTCGTCGACGGTGACGCCCTTGGCCCTGGCGTCGGCCTCCATGGCGTCGAAGCCCTTCTTGATGGCGTCCTGGTGGGAGCCGGAGAAGGACGTGTAGACCAGGTCACCCACGTACGGGTGGCGCGGGTGGACCTCCATCTGGTTGCAGTACTCCCACGTACGACGGATCTCGTCGATGTCGGAGAAGTCGATCTGCGGGTCGACGCCCTGCGAGAACAGGTTCATGCCCAGGGTGACCAGGTCGACGTTGCCGGTGCGCTCGCCCTGGCCGAACAGGCAGCCCTCGACGCGGTCGGCGCCGGCCATCAGCGCCAGCTCGGCGGCGGCGACGGCGGTGCCGCGGTCGTTGTGCGGGTGGACGGACAGGCAGACGTGCTCGCGGCGGGACAGGTTGCGGTGCATCCACTCGAAGCGGTCCGCGTGCGTGGAGGGGGTCGAACGCTCCACGGTGGCGGGCAGGTTGAGGATGATCTCGCGGCCCGGGCCCGGCTGGTAGACGTCCATGACCGCCTCGCAGACCTCCAGCGCGAAGTCCAGCTCGGTGTCGGTGAAGATCTCCGGCGAGTACTGGTAGCCGAACTCGGTCTCCGGGCCCAGCAGCTTCTCGGCGTACTCCATCACCAGGCGGGTGCCGTCGACGGCGATCTGCTTGATCTCGTCCTTGGAGCCGCGGAACACGACCCGGCGGAAGACCGGCGCGGTGGCGTTGTACAGGTGGACGGTGGCCCGGCGGGCGCCCTTCAGGGACTCCACGGTCCGCTCGATCAGGTCCTCGCGGGCCTGGGTCAGTACGGAGATGGTGACGTCCTCGGGGATCGCGCCCTCTTCCTCGATGATCGAGCGCACGAAGTCGAAGTCGGTCTGGCCGGAGGCCGGGAAGCCGACCTCGATCTCCTTGTAACCCATCTTGACCAGCTGGTCGAACATCCGGCGCTTGCGCTCGGGCGACATCGGGTCGATCAGGGCCTGGTTGCCGTCCCGCAGGTCGGTGGAGAGCCAGCGGGGGGCGACGGTGATGCGCTGCTCCGGCCAGGTGCGGTCCGGGATGTCGACCTGCTCGTAGCGGCCGTACTTGTGGATCGGCATGGAACTGGGCTGCTGGCGGTTGGCCATGATGCGGGGGCTCCTTGGGAGGTGTCCGGAAGGACGGCCGACGACGCAACGCCAAGCTCCGCGGGGAGGGAGTCGGCCTCGACTACAGGCCCTCGCCGCGGCAGCTAAGAAGGAGCAGCCCGAAACGCATGATGCTCCGCATGCTAGCCGAGCGGCGCCTCACCGCGAGGGTTCGTATCAGTATGCGGGACCGTGAGGGCAAAACGGACAAAAAGTGCGCCATACCACTTTGACTACGCGGAGTGAGCCCGATGTCACCGTATTTCACCAATCATGGTTGCGAGTAGTGACAGTCGGATCACACAGTGCAAGGGTGCCGGGCATGACGACCAACGGGGGCTTCCAGCCCGTCTTCTGCACGATCGTGCCGCCGCACGTCCTCGACCGGCTCGCCCGGAACGAGGACCCCGCGCTCTCCCGGCCCGCCCGCCGGTCCCTGGAGCACGACGCGTACCAGCGCACCCACCGCCGCCTGACCACGGTGATCGGCGCACCCGCCGTCGCCGCGCCCGCCGGGGCCGTGGCCGACCAGCCGCACCGCACCATCTACGACGCCGGCCACCAGCAGGACCTGCCCGGCACTAAGGTCCGCGAGGAGGGCGCCGAGCCCGGTGCGGACGCCACGGTCAACCGCGCCTACACGGGCCTCGGTGCCACCTTCGAGCTGTACCTGAAGGCGTACGGCCGCAACTCCATCGACGGCGAGGGGCTGCCGCTGGACGCGACCGTGCACTTCGGCACGGACTACGACAACGCCTTCTGGAACGGCGAGCAGATGGTGTTCGGCGACGGCGACAACGAGATCTTCCTGGACTTCACCATCCCGGTGGACGTCATCGGCCACGAGCTGACCCACGGCGTCACCCAGCACACCGCCAACCTGACCTACTTCGGTCAGCCCGGCGCGCTCAACGAGTCGGTCTCCGACGTCTTCGGCTCGCTGATCAAGCAGTACGCACTCGGCCAGTCCGCGGCCGAGGCCGACTGGCTGATCGGCGCGGGCCTGCTCGCCCCGCGCGTCACCGGCACCGCCCTGCGCTCCATGAAGGCGCCGGGCACGGCGTACGACGACGACGTCCTCGGCAAGGACCCGCAGCCCGCGACCATGGACGACTACGTCCGCACCGGCCGCGACAACGGCGGCGTGCACATCAACTCGGGCATCCCGAACCACGCCTTCTACCTGGTCGCCACGGCCATCGGCGGCAACGCCTGGGAGCGGGCCGGCCAGATCTGGTACGACGTCCTGACCGGCGGCGAGCTGAAGCAGGACGCCGGCTTCGCCGACTTCGCCACGCTGACCGTCCAGGCGGCCCGCGAGCGCTACGGCGCCGGCGACGAACTCCAGGCCGTGCAGAAGGCGTGGGAGCAGGTGGGGGTGCGGACGCTGTAGTTCCGTACTAGAAGTGACCCATGCGTATCCAAGTACGGCGCACGGGCGGCTTCGCGGGCATCGAGCGCCGGGCCGAGGTCGACACCTCGGGCCGGCCCGACGCCCATGAGTGGCACGCCCTGGCCGAACGCGCCCTCGCGTCCGGCCGGGGCACACGCCCGGCCGGGGTCCCGGACGGCTTCAGCTACGAGATCACCGTGGACGGCCGGACGGTGTACGCGGCCGATCCCCGACTGACCGAGGCAGAGCGGGAGTTGATCTCCCGGGTGCTGAAGGAGGGTGCGTAACCGCTGTTTCACGCCGGGGCGTTGACTTCCGTTACCGGGGGTAAGGATGATCCCCGCCATGGCGACTGATGCAGGCAATCCGATCCCCCGCTTCCCGGCCGGCTTCCTGTGGGGTGTGGCGACCTCCGCCCACCAGATCGAGGGCGCGGCCGACGAGCGCGAGGCGTCCGTGTGGGACGTGTTCACGGCCGAGCCGGGGCGGGTGAAGGACGGCACGACGGCGGCGGTGGCCTGCGACCACTACCACCGCTACCGGGAGGACGTGGCCCTCCTGGCCGGCCTCGGCGTGGACGCGTACCGCTTCTCCGTCTCGTGGCCCCGCGTGAACTCCCCCGGCGGCCTGGACTTCTACGACCGCCTGGTCGACGAGCTGTGCGCGGCCGGCGTACGGCCCGTGCCCACCCTCTTCCACTGGGACCTGCCCGCCTCGCTGGACTGGCTGGAGCGGGACACGGCGGCCCGGTTCGCCGACCACGTGTCCGTGGTGGCCGAGCGCCTCGGCGACCGCGTCACCAAGTGGATCACCCTCAACGAGCCCGCCGAGCACACCCTGCTGGGCCACGCCCTGGGCGCCCACGCCCCCGGCAAGCGGCTGCTCTTCGACGCGCTCCCGGCCGCCCACCACCAGCTCCTCGCCCACGGTCTCGCCGTGCAGGCCCTGCGCACGGCCGGCGCGACGGACATCGGCATCGCCAACTCCCACGGCCCGACCTGGCCCGCCTCCGCGGAACCCGCCGACCAGGAGGCGGCGGGCTTCTACGACCTCCTCCTCAACCGGCTGTTCGCCGAGCCGATCGTGCTGGGCGCCTACCCGGAGGGCATCGGCGACCTGATGCCCGGCGACGTGTCCGCCGACCTGAAGGTCATCTCCGAGCCGATCGACTGGTACGGCATCAACTACTACGCGCCGACCCGGGTGGGCGCCCCGCAGGGCACCGAGATCGAGTTCGGTGGCCTGACCATGCCGGCCGAACTCCCCTTCTCCGTGCGGGAGATCGAGGACCGCCCGGTGACCGACTTCGGCTGGCCGGTCGTCCCGGAGGGGCTCACGGAGCTGCTCACGACCTTCCGCGACCGCTACGGCGACCGGCTCCCGCCGATCGTCATCACCGAGAACGGCTGCTCCTACGAGGGCATCGACGACCAGGACCGCATCGCCTACCTGGACGGCCATGTCCGCGCCCTGCACGCGGCGCTGGAGGCCGGGGTGGACGTGCGCGGCTACTTCGTCTGGTCGCTGATGGACAACTTCGAGTGGGCGGAGGGCTACGCGCGCCGCTTCGGCCTGGTCCACGTGGACTACGAGACCCAGCGACGCACCCCGAAGGCCTCCTACCACTGGTTCCGGGACGTGCTGCGGGCGCAGAGATGACCACCGCCCGCGCCTCGGCCGCCCTCGCCGAGCCCGTGGAGCGGGTCGGCCGCGGCTGGACGGCGGCGCTCTCGCTGGCCAACGGGGCGATCTGGGTGGGCTGGTTCGGCCCGCTGCAGATCCTGCTCGCCTCCCAGGCGGGGGACTTCGCGCCCGGCTCCGGGATGTCGAAGGAGACGATGCTGGCGTGGGTGACGGGGGCGGGCGCGGTGGTCTCGCTGCTAGCCAACCCGTTCTTCGGCGCCCTGTCCGACCGGACCACCGCCCGCTGGGGCCGCCGTACCCCGTGGATCGTGGCGGGCGCGGCGGGCGGTGCGCTCTCCCTCCTGCTGCTCGCGGGCGCGGGCGGGCTGTGGACGATGACGCTGGGCTGGTGCCTGGTGCAGCTCACGCTGAACGCGGCCTTCGCGGCGGTGACCGCGGCCGTGCCGGACCGGGTGCCGCGGCTCCAACGGGGCTCGGTGGGCGGCTGGCTGGGAGCGGCGCAGATCCTGGGCGTGGTCGGCGGGACGGGTCTGGCGACGGCGGCGGGCGGGGTCGGCGCCGGGTACACGGCCTGCGCGGTGTTCACGGTGGTGGGCGTCCTGCCCTACGTACTGCGCTACGAGGACCTGCGCCTGGCACCGGAGGACCGGTCACCCTGGTCCTGGCGCGGCTTCCTGGCCTCGTTCTGGCTGAGCCCACGCCGTCACCCCGACCTGGCCTGGGCCTGGCTGACCCGCTTCCTGATCAACCTCAGCAACTCGCTGGTGCTGCTGTATCTCCTCTACTACCTGCGCGACCGCCTGCACTACTCCGACCCCGACCAGGGTGTCCTCGTCCTCACTGCGGTCAACAGCCTGACGCTGATGGCGACGGTCGTGGCGGGCGGCGCCTGGTCGGACCGGGTGGGTCGGCGCAAACCGTTCGTCGTCTGGTCGGGCGTGCTGATGGCGGTGGCCACGGCGGCCCTGTCCGGCTGGCAGACCTGGCCGGGGGCCGTCGTCGCGTCGGCGCTCCTGGGGATCGGCTTCGGCGTCTTCACCTCGGTCGACTTCGCCCTGATGACCGACGTCCTGCCGAAGGCCCTGGACCGGGGCAAGGACCTCGGCGTCATCAACGTGGCCAACGCCCTCCCCCAGGTGGCGGCCCCGGTCCTGGCGGCACCGATAGTGACGTACCTCGGCGGCTACCGGGTGCTGTACCTGGTGGCGGCGGTGATCGGGCTGGCGGGGGCGGTGCTGGTGGGGCGGATCAGGGGCGTGGCGTGAGCTGCCGGGACAGGTCACCGGCAAGTCCTGACCGCCCCGACGCCTCGGCCCGCCCCGGCTCGTCGTCGGCTGCCACGGCGACGTCCCTGAGCAGCCCGAGCTCGACGTGGAGGTCCAGGGGCAGAGCCCCAGGGCCTCAGAACCCCAGCTTGCGCAGCTGCTTCGGGTCCCGCTGCCAGTCCTTGGCGACCTTGACGTGGAGGTCCAGGAAGACCGGCGTGCCCAGCAGAGCCTCGATGTGCTTGCGGGACTTGATGCCGACCTCCTTGAGGCGCTTGCCCTTGGGGCCGATGATGATGCCCTTCTGGCTGGGGCGCTCGATGTAGACGTTGGCGTGGATGTCGAGGAGGGGACGGTCGGCGGGGCGGTCCTCGCGCGGGAGCATCTCCTCCACGACGACGGCGATGGAGTGCGGCAGTTCGTCGCGGACGCCCTCCAGGGCCGCCTCGCGGATCAGTTCCGCGATCATGACCTGCTCGGGCTCGTCGGTGAGGTCACCCTCGGGGTAGAGCGCCGGGCCCTCCGGCAGCAGCGGGACGATCAGGTCGGCCAGCAGGCCCACCTGCTTGTCTCCGACCGCCGACACCGGCACGATCTCCGCCCACTCGAAGCCCAGCTCCTTGCCCAGCTGGTCGATGGCGATCAGCTGCTCGGCGAGGGTCTTGGAGTCGACCAGATCGGTCTTGGTGACGATCGCGACCTTCGGGGTCTTCTTGATGCCGGCGAGTTCCTTCGCGATGAAACGGTCGCCGGGGCCGATCTTCTCGTTCGCGGGAAGGCAGAAGCCGATCACGTCGACCTCCGCCCACGTCGTCCGTACGACGTCGTTGAGCCGCTCGCCGAGCAGCGTGCGCGGCTTGTGCAGGCCCGGGGTGTCCACCAGGATGAGCTGGGCGTCGGGCCGGTGCACGATGCCGCGCACCGTGTGCCGCGTCGTCTGCGGCTGGTCGGCGGTGATCGCCACCTTCTGCCCGACCAGAGCGTTCGTGAGGGTGGACTTGCCCGCGTTGGGGCGGCCCACGAAGCAGGCGAAGCCGGCGCGGTGGGCGGACTCGGCCGGCTGCTCGGATGACTGGGTACGAACGCTCATGGCGACCATTCTCCCTGATCCACGAAGCCGCGCCGTACCAGTGGGGTGCACCCCGTCCTCACGTGAGCTTTCGGAAACCCCCACGCAACGAAACGTCACGGAAACACACCCGTACGCAACCGGAAACGCTCACCGGTGACCCTCTGACGAGCCCGCACACCGTTGGAGACGCCCGTGACCCTCGCCGCCGCGCACGTGAACACCGGCGACACCGCATGGCTGCTCGCAGCCACCGCCCTCGTCCTGCTGATGACTCCGGGACTGGCCCTGTTCTACGGCGGCATGGTCCGCACGAAGAGCGTCCTCAACATGCTGATGATGAGCTTCGTGTCGATCGCCCTGGTGACGGTGGTGTGGCTGGCGGCCGGTTACTCGCTGGCCTTCGGCGACGACATCGGCGGCGGGCTGATCGGCGGGCTGGAGCACGCCGGCATGAGCGGCCTCGGCCCGGACAGCGTGCACGGCTCGGTCCCCACCCTCCTCTTCGCGACCTTCCAGCTCACCTTCGCGATCATCACGGCGGCGCTGATCAGCGGCGCGGTCGCGGACCGTACGAAGTTCTCGGCCTGGCTGGTCCTCGTCCCGGTATGGACGCTCCTGGTATACGTTCCGGTCACCCACTGGGTGTGGGGCCCGGGCGGCTGGATCCTGGACAACCTCGGTGCGCTCGACTTCGCGGGCGGTCTGCCCGTCGAGATCACCTCCGGCGCCTCCGGCCTCGCCCTGTGCCTGGTCCTCGGCCCCCGCCTGGGCTTCAAGAAGGACGCGATGCGTCCGCACAACCTGCCCATGGTGGTCCTCGGCGCCGGTCTGCTCTGGTTCGGCTGGTTCGGCTTCAACGCGGGCTCCGCGCTCGGCGCGAACGGCCTGGCCGCGGCCGCCTTCCTCAACACCCTGGCCGCCGGCTGCACCGGCCTGCTCGGCTGGCTCTTCGTCGAGCAGCGGCGCGACGGCCACCCGACCACCCTGGGCGCCGCCTCCGGCGCGGTGGCCGGCCTGGTCGCGATCACGCCCTCCTGCGGCACGGTCTCCCTGCTCGGCGCGCTGGTCGTGGGCCTGGCCGCCGGTGTCGTCTGCTCCTACGCGGTGAGCTGGAAGTTCAAGCTGAACTACGACGACTCGCTGGACGTCGTCGGCGTTCACCTGGTCGGCGGTGTCATCGGCACCCTCCTCATCGGCCTGTTCGCCGAGAAGGCGATGACCGGCGGCGTCGAGGGCCTGTTCTACGGCGGCGGGCTCGCCCCGCTCGGCAAGCAGCTGCTGGCCGTCGTGGTCGTCGCGGGGTACGCCTTCACGGTGACGTACGGCCTCGGCAAGCTGATCGACCGGGTGCTGGGCCTGCGGGCGAGCGAGGAGCAGGAGCACACCGGCCTGGACCTTACGGTGCACGCCGAGACGGCTTACGATCACGGGGTCCTGGGACATGGCGCCCCGGTCTCCTCCTCCGTCGTCCCCACCGCCCAGAAGGTCAAGAGCCAGGCATGAAGCTCATCACCGCGATCGTCAAGCCGTACCGCCTGGACGCGGTCAAGACCGCCCTGCAGGAGCTGGGTGTGCACGGTCTGACCGTGACCGAGGCGAGCGGCTACGGCCGTCAGCGCGGCCACACCGAGGTGTACCGGGGGGCCGAGTACCGCGTCGACCTGGTGCCGAAGGTCCGGATCGAGGTCGTGGTCGAGGACGCGGTCGCCGACGACGTGATCGACGCGATCGTCAGCGCCGCGCAGACGGGGAAGATCGGGGACGGGAAGGTGTGGGCAGTGCCCGTGGAGACCGTCGTACGGGTGCGGACCGGCGAGCGCGGCCCCGACGCGCTCTGACCAGCAGCACTCCGGTCACCACTCCGGCCACGAACACGAGCCCGGCGAGCAGCCACGGCAGCGCGAAGAAGGAGGCGCTCGCCGACTGGCGGGTGTCCGGCGCGCTCGCGGTCAGGGTGATGTCGCCCCAGTCGAGCTGGGGTGCCCCGTGCCAGGTCTCGGTGAGCCGCACCCGCTGCCCCGGCAGCAGCTCGGACGGGACCCCGGTCAGGTCGCGGTCGAGCAGCGTACGGCCGAACAGCCCGCGCGCCTTCAGCTCCACCTTGGGGTCGAGGGTGACGTTCCCGGTGTTGCGCAGGGTGTAGCCGATGGTGGCCGTGCTGTCGCCGAGGCCGGGGACGAGTGGCTGGTGGTGGCTGATGTGCACCTGCTCGACGGAGATCGCGGACAGCGTGGGCCCGCCGACCCGGAGATAGACCCGGGCACCGACGGCCCGCTGCACGCCGAGCGCCAGCTTGCCGCTGCCGGGGTCGATCCTCCCCGACTCTCGGCTTTGCTCGAGCGGGGGGTCCCCCACGTCGAGCGCGACGATCGCGCCCGGGTGATCGCCCGGTTCGGCGCCCTGAGGCACCTTCAGGGTGAAGGGCACGGTGACGGTCCTGTGGCCGGGCACGGTGACGCGTGACTTCGCGGGCCGCGCCCAGGCGCCCACCCCGCGCATCCGCTCCTTCAGGGTCCGTACGGCGAACCCGCCGTCGCGGGCGGTGTTGTAGGCGTCGGCCGCGTAGAGCCGGAACGTGAGCGGCCTGCCGGTCTTGTTCGCGACGGCGACCTTGTCGGTGAGGGTCTGCCCGGGGTCGGCCGAGAGGTAGAAGTAGGGGCGCGCGGCGACCTTGGAGGCGACCGGGTAGACCGACCAGCTGCCGTTGTCGGCGGCGTGGGCCGGTGCGGTGGACACCCCCAGGGCGAGGCAGATGAGGCTCAGGAGGAGGACGTACGGCTTGCGCATGGGTGCGGACCCCCCATGGGCTCGGGTCGTGGCGGTCGGGCGGGTGCGGCCCCGTGGTGCGGCGGGCGCCCGGCCACCGTGGTGGATGTTCGGGTCAGGTGAGGGTGAGGGTCAGGACGCCGGAGTACGAGCCCGGAGGCGTGAACGCCGGTACGTCCAGGGAGAGTCCGGCGTCGACGGTGAACTCACCGCCGGTGAGCGTGGCGTCCGGGGTCGACGCGAGGGTCGCTCCCGAGGTGCCCACCGTGCCCGTCGAACCGGCCTTGCAGGTGCTGGGGCTGCCCGCCTTGGTGACGCAGGCGGGGGTCCAGCTCAGTCTGCTCGCGTCGATCTTGGCGCCGGGGCCCGTGAAGTCGGTGACCTTGCCGGTCAGGGACCAGCCCGCGGGCCCGCCGCGGAAGTCCTTGACCGTCACCGTCTGCAGGGCTCCGCTGGAGGCCCCGCCCTTGCCGAAGTCGACCGACGACAGCGCGACGGCGTCCCCGGCCTGGGACATGGACAGGGTGCCCGCCTTGACGGTGGTGGTCAGCTTCTGGCTGCCGGCCGGGACGGGCGTGTTGTCGTTGACGACGTAGGCCGCGGGGCCCGCGCCCTTGTCCGCGCTCCAGGAGCCGCCTTCGTAGGCCACGATCCCGGTCGTCGTCTTGTCGTTGACGACCAGCGAACCACTGAAGGAGCCCGAGGCGCCCGCGGTCACGGTGGCGGTGTCCGCGGTCTGGGTGCCCCCGGCCCGCCCGGCCAGGGTGACGGTGGCGCCCGGCGTGAAGTTGCTGCCGTTGACCGTGACACCGGCACCCGGGTCACCGGAGGCCGAACCCAGCGAGATGGCACGGGTGTTGGCCGGAGTCCCGTCGGTCGCGGTGACGGTCTGCGACACCGGGGCGGGCGGGTTGGTGACCGTGCAGGGGGTGTCCAGTTCGAGGATGTAGCTGGTGTGGATGTTGTAGTCGCCCGGCGAGAGGGTGATCTGGCCGGCCTTGGTGACGGTGAACGTCCCGGTCATGGAGAAGGACGGGAACGCGGCCTTCCCCGGCACCGGGGGGTTCTTCTTCGGTCCGGCGACGGTGACGTCACCGGTCTGGGCGCCGCCGAGGGTGACCTTGCCGGTCGGAGTCATGATGTCGGCCGGCAGGGCCAGGTCGGTGGGGTTGCTGGCGGCGGCCGTGACCACGGTGTAGGTCACGGTGACCGTGTCGCCGACCTTCGGGCTGGCGTTGTCCACCGACACGCTCCCTGTGGTGGTGCCGTCGATCGGCGGGATGCCCGCGACTGCGGGCGGGATGCAGTGCGTGGCGAAGTCCACGTTCGTACCGGCGGCACCGGCCGGACAGGCCAGTGCGCCGCCCGCGGTGACCGCGAGGGCGGTCGCCCCGAACAGTGACGCCCAGCGCCACCGTCGGGATCTTCGGGGTGTCGAACCCATGGGGGCCCCTCCTGAGGGTTGCGGGCGCAGCGGCTCATCTGCGCCGACAGGGGGCATTGATGTGGAGCCCGCGTGAGAAGTCAATGGAGACGCCGCAGAAATCTGACGGATCATCAGTTTCTGCGGCATCCCCGGGAGATCCGGAACTATCCGGAACAGATCACTCAGGTCACTCGGGTCACTCAGTCGAACACGAACGGCCCGGGCGACTGCTTGCCGGTGGCCGTACAGGTGACGTTGATCCCGAAGATCGTCATCTGCAGCGAGCCGCCGTACGCCTCCAGGCTGTCACCGGAGGCCACGGTGCCGGTGAGCGGGCCGGCGGTGACCGGGTCGCCGGCGGCCATGGCCGGGTTCTTCGTCCCGGTGAAGACGGTGGTGCCGCCGCTCGCCCTGACCAGGGTGAGCTTGGAGGTGATGGAGTCCTTCGCCACCGCGACCGGCGCCTTGACCGCGGTGGAGGTGAGGGTGATGGTGGCCGAGGTGCCGCTCTGGGTGGCGGTGAGCGTGGCCGCGCCACCGCCGAAGATGCCGCAGCTCGCGTTGATGGTCGCCGTCTGGGGAGTGACGGCGGCAGCGGTGGGCGCGAAGGCGAGTCCGGTGACCGCGAGGGCCCCGGCGACCAGCGCCGCACCTGTTGCCGTGCGCTTGCCTCTCATGGGGATCCGCTTCCCTTCCCTGTGGGGATGCCATGTGGGGATGGTCGGAAGGTGCGCCGACGAACGAGCAGGCCTGAGCAGGTGGGTGCGGGCACGCTGCGGCGGCGGTGCGGATCTGACGGATCGTCGGAACTTACGGCTCCATTGATGCGCGAGAGGCAGGCGACGGCAAGGATGAAATCCGGACTACTCCGCGGCACCCGCCGGGACGGTCAGCTTCACGGCCCCGTCGGGCCCGGCGAGCAGCACCGGCGTCTCAGCCCCTCCAAGGTCGGCCACAGCGGCTCGGTCCTCCGCCGGAACGGACTCCGCCTCGCTCACCACGGCCGCCGCCTCCAGCGACTTCGCCCCGGAGGCCACGGCCATGGCGACAGCGGTCTGCAGGGCGCTCAGCTTCAGCGAGGCCAGCTGCACCGACCCGGCGACATACGTGCGCCCGGTCTCGTCCCGTACGGCCGCGCCCTCGGGCACGCCGTTGCGGGCCCGGGCGGAACGGGCCAGGGTGACGATCTTGCGGTCCTCGGGGTCAAGCGCGTTGCTGTCGGTCATGCCCCGAGCATACGGACCGGCCCGGACCTGCGACGAGGTCAGTCCAGGGTCTGAACGATCTCGCTCCGGGCGGCCGTGTGCACCACCCGGGCACGGGCGCCGTTCACCAGCGGGAGGTAGGGCGCCACGTGGCCGCACTCGACGTCCGCGACGATCGGTACGCCCAGGGAGCCGAGGGCGTCGAGGACGGCCTCGTGCTGGGTGAGGGTGCGGCCGTCGGGGGCGTGGGTGCGGCCCACGAGGACGGCGGTCGCGCGGTCGAAGAAGCCGGCGAGGCGCATGCCGTGCAGGTTGCGGCAGATGGTGTACGCGTTGTCCTCGGCGGCCTCGACGTAGACCAGCAGTCCCTCGTCGCCGGCGAAGGACGAGGTGTTCAGGTACGGCGTGCCGGCGAAGTTGGCGAGGGTCTCGATGCAGCCACCGATCAGCCGGCCCTCGACGTCCACGTCACCGGTGCCGTCGAGCCGGGTCCAGGTGCCCTCGGCGTCCAGGGTGAGGTCCCGTACATCCGCGTGGAACCGGTAGTCGTCGAAACCGCCCGACCGGTGGCGGCCCGGCGGGGTCTGGGAGAGCGGCCCGCCCTGCGGCGCCGCCACGATGTCGAGCCAGGACAGCAGGCCCTCGGGCGTCCGGTACGGCGTGTCCATGAGGTTGTTGCCGTGCACGGTCGCGACCCCGGTGAGCAGGGTCAGGGGCGTGATCAGGGTCGACATGTCGGACCAGCCGACCACCCACGTCGGCTCGGCCCGCCCGATCTCCTCGAAGTCCAGCAGCGACAGCAGGTCGATCGCCGTCTCCCCGCCCCAGGGCGGTACGACCGCCCGGATCGCCGGGTCGGTCAGCATCTCGGTCAGCTCGGCGGCGCGTTCGGCGGCGGGGGCGCTGATGTGCCCCGAGCCGTCCATGCACCGGCCGACGACCACCTCGTACCCTCGCGCCTCCAGGTCGCGTATCGCCACGTCGAGGCGCCCGCGCATCTTCTCGGGCACCCCGCTGGAGGGGGAGGTCACACCGACACGGTCACCAGGGCGCAGCGGGCGCGGATATCGCACAGAAGACATGCCGGATTCTGACACGTGGTCAGAGGGGCCCGGCAAACGCATTTACGGCCGGTCCAGCCGCAGCCGCTCCGCCCTCGGCAGGCCCGCGACGACGAGGTCGTACGAGTCCTCGATCAGCTCGCGGACCAGGCGGTCCGGGAGTTCGCCGTCCACGGTGACGGTGTTCCAGTGCCGCTTGTTCATGTGGTAGCCGGGGATGATCAGTCCCTCGTGCTCACTGCGCAGCCGGACCGCGTCCTCCGGGTCGCACTTGAGGTTGACCGTCAGGGGCCGCGCGTCCAGCCAGCTCAGCGCGAACATCTTGCCCAGGACCTTGAAGACCGAGACGTCCGGGCTGAACGGGAAGTCCTCGACCGCCGCGTTGAAGGACAGGCAGAAGGCGCGCAGCTCCTCGGGGGTCACTCGGGCTTCTCCCCCTCGGGCGGGTCCGCCGGGCCCACCGGCTCCACAAGGACGGTCACGATCTTGTTCCGGCGGCCGGCCGCGGCCTCCGCGGTCAGGCGCAGCTCGCGGCCGTCGGGCAGTTCCACGACCGAGGACGCACCGGCGATGGGCACGCGGCCGAGCGCCTTGGCGAGCAGGCCACCGACGGTCTCCACGTCCTCGTCGTCGTACTCCTCCAGGCCGTACAGCTCGCCGAGGTCGGTGATGTCGAGGCGCGCGGTGACCCGGTAACGGTCGTCGCCGAGGTCCTCCACGGGCGGGAGTTCACGGTCGTACTCGTCGGTGATCTCGCCGACGATCTCCTCGAGGATGTCCTCGATGGTGACGATGCCGGCGGTGCCGCCGTACTCGTCGATGACGACGGCGACGTGGTTGCGGTCCTTCTGCATCTCACGCAGCAGGTCGCCGGCGTTCTTGGTGTCGGGGACGAAGACCGCCGGGCGCATGGCCGTGGACACCAGGTCGTTCTCGGCGTCGCGGCTGATGTGCGTCTTGCGGACCAGGTCCTTCAGGTACACGATCCCGACGACGTCGTCCTCGCTCTCACCGGTGACCGGGATCCGCGAGAAGCCGGAGCGCAGGGCGAGGGTGAGCGCCTGCCGGATGGTCTTGTAGCGCTCGATCACCACCAGGTCGGTGCGCGGGACCATGACCTCCCGTACGAGGGTGTCGCCCAGCTCGAAGACCGAGTGCACCATGCGGCGCTCCTCGTCCTCGATCAGCGACTCCTTCTCGGCGAGGTCGACCAGTGCGCGCAGCTCCGCCTCGGAGGCGAACGGACCGCGGCGGAAGCCCTTGCCGGGGGTGAGCGCGTTGCCGATGAGGATGAGGAGCGACGGGATCGGACCCATGATCCGGGCGAGGGGCAGCAGCACGTACGCCGCCGCCGTCGCCGTGTTCAGCGGGTGCTGGCGGCCGATGGTGCGCGGGGAGACGCCGACGGCGACGTACGACACCAGGACCATCACGCCGATGGCGACCAGCAGGGCCTGCCAGGTGGCCGCGAACTCCTGCAGGCAGGCGTACGTCACCAGGGCCGCGGCCGCCATCTCGCAGGCGACGCGGACCAGCAGGGCCACGTTCAGATAGCGGGTGGGGTCGGCGGCGACCTGGGCCAGCTTGGCGCTGCCGCGCCGGCCGTTGCGCACGGCCTCCTCGGCGCGGAAGCTGGAGACGCGCGCGATGCCCGCCTCCGCGCACGCGGCCAGCCAGGCGACGACGACCAAAGCGATCGCGCCGATCACGATCTGCGGACTCATGCGAAGACCGGCCCTCGGACTACGAGACGGTCGGCGCCGGCGACGGGCCGGTCAGCCCGCGCTCGGCCCGCCACCCGTCCACGATGGCGGCCTGGAGCCCGAACATCTCGGCCTTCTCGTCGGGCTCCTCGTGGTCGTACCCGAGCAGGTGCAGCACTCCGTGGACGGTGAGCAACTGGAGCTCCTCGTCCATGGAGTGCTGCGTCGGCGCTTCCGCGCCCTGCTTGGCGGCGACCTCCGGGCACAGCACGATGTCGCCGAGCAGCCCCTGCGGCGGCTCGTCGTCGTCCTTCGCGGGCGGCCGCAGCTCGTCCATCGGGAACGACATGACATCGGTGGGACCCGGCAGATCCATCCACTGGATGTGCAACTGCTCCATGGCGTCGGCGTCCACGACGATCACCGAGAGCTCGGAGAGCGGGTGGATGCGCATCCGCGCGAGCGCGTAGCGGGCGATGTCGAGGACCGCCTGCTCGTCTACCTCGGTGCCGGACTCGTTGTTGACGTCGATCGACATGGTCGTGCTGTTCTACTTCCCCTTGGAGCCCTTGGCACCGGGCCTGCCGTGGCCGCCCTTGTGGGCGCCGTTCTCGGTGCCGTGCTTGCTGTCGTACAACTCGTACGCGTCGACGATACGGCCCACCAGCTTGTGCCGTACGACATCGTGGGACGACAACCGGGAGAAGTGGACGTCCTCGACGCCCTCCAGGATCTCCTGCACCTGCCGCAGACCGCTCTTCGTGCCGTTCGGCAGGTCGACCTGCGTCACGTCACCGGTGATCACGATCTTCGAGTCGAAGCCGAGGCGGGTGAGGAACATCTTCATCTGTTCGGGGCTCGTGTTCTGGGCCTCGTCGAGAATGATGAAGGCGTCGTTGAGCGTACGGCCACGCATGTACGCGAGCGGCGCGACCTCGATCGTGCCCGCGGCCATCAGGCGCGGGATCGAGTCCGGGTCGAGCATGTCGTGCAGCGCGTCGTACAGCGGGCGCAGATAGGGGTCGATCTTCTCGTAGAGCGTGCCCGGCAGGAAGCCGAGGCGCTCGCCGGCCTCGACCGCGGGACGGGTCAGGATGATCCGGTTGACCTGCTTGGACTGCAGGGCCTGCACGGCCTTGGCCATGGCCAGGTAGGTCTTGCCGGTACCGGCGGGGCCGATGCCGAAGACGATCGTGTGCTTGTCGATCGCGTCGACGTACCGCTTCTGGTTGAGCGTCTTGGGGCGGATGGTGCGGCCACGGGAGGACAGGATGTTCTGCGTCAGTACCTGGGCCGGGGTCTCCGGTCCGTCGTTCGTCCCGTCCTCACTCGCCTTGAGCATGGCGATCGAGCGTTCCACTGCGTCCTCCGTCATCGGCTGCCCGGTGCGGAGCACCAGCATCATCTCGTCGAACACGCGCGAAATGAGGGCGACGTCCGCAGGGTCGCCGACCGCGCTGATCTCATTGCCCCGGACATGGATGTCGGCTGCCGGGAAGGCCTTCTCGATCACGCGCAGAAGGGAGTCGCCGGAACCCAGCACGGTCACCATGGGGTGCTGGGCGGGGACGGTGAGGTGCGCTCTCGCCTGCTCCTGCGCGGGGGTGTGAGCTGTGGGTGTCTGAGTCATGGGCCGGCGCTGTAGGCCTGCGGTTCCTCCTCGTCACGGCCGCATAGCTGAGGGCGGCCTCGCGATTCCAGGGTACGACGGTGGACTGACAAGGCCGTAGGGCTTTTCGCAGGGGGACTTCTCGGCCACTTCTCTGCCCACCGGGCCGGGCGGCGCGGCCACTCTTCCGCCTACCGAGTCGGGTGGTGGGTGGGCACAGGCCAGGGGTCCAGGGGGCGGAGCCCCCTGGTTGCTCAGCTGGACCGACGGAACCCGATGGTCGGCACGGCCCGCCGCAGCGGCCACGGCCGGTCCAGCTGAGCCGGCACCAGCCCTTCAAGGAACTCGAACCGCTGCAACGCCATCGGCTCCTGCCCCGGAAGGGACTGCACCTTCCGCCACCACGCCCCGATCTCCGACCACCCCGGCGCCGACAGCGAGCCCCCGAACTCCTGCACCGACAGCGCCGCCGTGAGCCCGGCAAAGGCAAGACGGTCGGCGAGCGGCCACCCCGCCAGCGTGCCGGTCACGAACCCGGCCACGAAGACGTCCCCCGCCCCGGTGGGATCCAGCGCCTCCACCGCGATCGCGGGCACCTCGGCCGTCTCCCCCGTACGCCGGTCCACCGCGTACGCCCCCTCCGCCCCGAGCGTCACCACCGCCAGCGGCACGTACTCGGTCAGCGCCCGCGCCGCCGCCCGCGGGCAGTCCACGCCGGTGTACCGCATCGCCTCCTGCGCGTTGGGCAGGAACGCCTCGCAGTGTTCGAGATCGGCGAGACCCCCCAGGTCCCAGGCCCCGGTGTCGTCCCAGCCGACGTCCGCGAAGACCCGGGTGCCCGCGCGGGCGGCCTGGGCGATCCAGGGGGCGCGCGTGCCGGGAACCAGGGAGGCGACGGCCGCACGCGCGCGGGGCGGGAAGTCCGGCGCCGGCTCCTCAGGCGGCGGCTCGTGACCGTGGGACACCATGGTCCGCTCGCCCTCGTAGGCCATGGAGACGGTCACCGGCGAGTGCCAGCCGGGCACGGTCCGCGAGAGGGTGAGGTCGATGCCCTCGCCCTGTGCCAGCGCGTCCCAGCAGTACTCGCCGTAGTGGTCGTCCCCGAAGGCCGCCGCGAGGGACGTCCGCAGACCGAGGCGGGCGAGCGCGGCGGCCATGTTGGCGACCCCGCCCGGGCTGGATCCCATCCCCCGGGCCCAGGACTCGGTGCCGCGCACGGGCGCCGAGTCCAGGCCGGTGAAGATGATGTCGAGGAAGACGGTGCCCGTGAGGTAGACGTCCCAGGGCGGATCGTCCGGTGCGCGCAGGGCGACCAGCGGGTCGACCTGGACCCGGCAGGGCGCTGCACGGGTGAGGTGCTCCGGTTCCTCTCCGGCGATCGTGTGGGACGGGGTCACGGTGCGCTCCCTGAGGTGATGCGGATCTGGCCAGTGTGCACCAGATCCCACCCGGGGCGCGGCTACCAGCGAGGCATCACCGGCGTCCGCCACTGCGGCTCGGCCACCCGCATCGCCGCAGCGTCGTCGCGCTCGCGCATCGTGCCGTCGTCCTCGGCCCACCGCCGGTGCAGCCGGGCCAGCTCGTCCCGGTCCAGTTCGATGCCGAGGCCGGGTGCGTCGGACACCGCGACCCTGCCGTCGGCGAACGCGATCCGCTCGGTGAGGACGTCCTCGGACTGCCAGGGGTAGTGGGAGTCGCAGGCGTGGTGCAGGCCGGGCACGGTGGACGCCACCTGGGTCATGGCGGCGAGGCTGATGCCGAGGTGGGTGTTGGAGTGCATGGACACCCCGACGCCGAAGACGTCGCAGATCGCGGCGAGGTGCTGGGTGTTGCGCAGTCCGCCCCAGTAGTGGTGGTCGGAGAGCACCACCTGGACGGCGTCCTTGGCGAACGCCTCCTTGATCTCGCCGAACGTGGTCACGCACATGTTGGTGGCCAGCGGGACGCCCGCCCGTCGCCCACCGCCCCCCTTGTCCGAGGCGCTTCGCGCCGCCCCTCTCAATCCGGCCGACACCTCGGCCATCGCGGGAGTGCCCAGGGTCGGGTCCTCCAGGTACTCCAGGACGTCCCCGAGTTCCTCGGCCACCTTCAGCGAGGTCTCGACGGACCAGGCGCCGTTGGGGTCGAGTCGCAGCGGATGCCCGGGGAAGGCCTCGGCGAGGGCGCGTACGGCCGCGATCTCCTCCTCGGGCGGGAAGACACCGCCCTTGAGCTTGAAGGAGGTGAACCCGTAGCGCTCCTTGAACTTCCGTGCCTGGGCGACGACTCCGGCGGGGTCCAGTGCGGCACCCCAGTCGTCCGGCTCGGCGGTGACGCCCTCCGGGTGGCCGGCCCACTTGTAGAAGAGGTAGGCGCTGTACTCGACCGCGTCCCGCACCCTGCCGCCGAGCAGTGCGTGCACGGGGAGGCCGAGTGCCCGGCCCTGCGCGTCCAGGCAGGCCACCTCGAAGGCGGAGAGCACGGACAGCCGCAGCTTGTCGGCGCTCTGCACGCCCCGCAGACCGCCGGCGTCCACGGCGCCCCTGATCCGGTCCTCGTCCACGGCGAGGTCCAGCGCGAACAATCCGTTCACATCCATGACCGAGCGTCCGGGAAGGCGCTCGGCGAGAGGGCGGGCCAGCTCCAGATACTTGGTGTCGCCGTAGGTCTCGCCGAGCCCGGTGATCCCGTCGGCCGTGACGACCTCCACGATCAGCCGGGGGGTGTACGGCTGGTGCACGCCCTGGGTGTTGAGCAGCGGCGCGTCGGCGACCAGGATCGGTGTCAGGCGTACCTCGGTGATGGTCAGGTCACGGGTCACAGGGAGGCTCCTACGAGGTCGAGTCCGGCGGTGAGGAGGGCCTTCAGGTCGGCGAGGTCGGCGGGCGAGGGGTCGGTGAGCGGGGCGCGGACGGGGCCGACGCGTTCACCGCGCAGCCGGGCCGCCGCCTTCACCAGGGACACCGCGTATCCGGGTGCGCGGTCGCGGAGTTCGACGAAGGGGACGTAGAAGTCGCGCAGCAGCTTCCCGGTCGTGCCGTGGTCGCCGCTCTGCAGCGCACCGAAGAAGGCGCCCGCGATCTCGGGGGCGAAGGCGTGCACGGCGGAGGAGTAGGCGGGGACGCCGACGGTGGCGTAGGCGCGGGCCTGGATCTCGGCGGTGGCGGCACCGTTGAAGAACAGGAAGTCCTCGGGGGCGGCGAGGGTGAGGCGCTGGAGGCGGTCGAGGTCACTGTGGCCGTCCTTGAGGCCGATGACGTTCGGGATGCGCGCGATGCGCCGCAACGAGGCCACACCATAGGCGACCTGGCCGCGCTGGTAGGCGACGATCGGCAGCCGGGTGCGGGCCGCGAGCTGCTCCAGCTGGGCGGCGAGGCCCTCCTGCGGGGCGGCGACCAGGTAGTGCGGCAGCACGAGCAGGGCGTCGGCGCCGGCCTCCTCGGCGATCCGCGCGAACCGGGCGGCCTGCGCCCAGCCGTATCCGGTCCCGGCCACCACCGGCACCTGCCCGGCCGCCTCCTCGACGGCGACGGTGACGACCTGCCGGTACTCCTCCTCGTCCAGCGAGAAGAACTCGCCGGTGCCGCAGGCCGGGAAGAGGGCCCCGGGACCGGCCGCGAGCCGCGCGGCGACATGGGCGCGCAGACCGTCCGGGTCCAGGGAGCCGTCGTCGTGGAAGGCGGTGAGCGGGAAGGACAGCACGCCGTGCGCCATGCCCTCCCGCAGCCGCCGCGTCACGTCCTGCGGAGTCGGGTCGCCGCCCACCTGACCATCTCCCCTTATGAATGTTGTCTATGTATGAGAACAGAGGCTAGATACATGGACACATGAGAGTCAATGAGGGAACAGCAAAAGAGCCCCACCCCGCACATAGCGGGATGGGGCTCTACTGGAGCGCCGGGCAGGCCTTGCACCTGCATTTCCCCGCAGGAAGCGGGGCGTCTTTCCTTGGACCACCAACGCACTGTCCGGCACCGGGAGTTCCGGCGACCGCGACGTGATCAACCATAGCGCATCCGGCCGGGAGCGAGCCAACTCGCCGGCAAGGGGGCTACTCCTACCCCGGCCTACTGATCACAAACTCAGACGTGACCCGGATCACGCCACCCGACCTTCTTCCCGAACCTCGTAATTGATACAACTTGCTCGCGCGTTCCTGTCCGTCGACGGTCGTCGCTCATCCCCCCCTCTTTTCTGAGCCGCTGCTCCCGTCCGCCCTGGAACGCCCGTGTCCGCCCCCCGCTCCCTGCCCTGGCCCCTCGTCGCCCTTTTCACGGCCGGGTACCTCGCCCCGTACCTGCTGCCGACCGCCGTCGGCCGCCTCGACACCGGGCTTCCGCTCTCCACCACCCAGGCCGGTGCCATCGGCAGTGCGCTGCTGCTGAGTTCGGCCGCGGCGGGCTTCCTGCTGGCCTCCCTCGTCGAGCGGATCGGCGCCCGCACCCTCGCCCGGCTCGGGCTCGCGCTCGCCTTCCTCGGCTACGGCGGGGCCGCGCTCACCGGAGTCGTACCGGCCGTCGTCGCGGGCGCGCTGGTCGGCGGGTTCGGATCCGGCACGGTCACGGCGGTCGCCGCCGGTGGCATCGCCGGGCAGCAGGACCCTCACCGGGTCACCACGCTCGGCCTGCTCGGCGTCTCCGGCCTCGCGGGCGCCCTCTACCTGACGATCCCGCACCTCGGCCCCGGCCACGGGCAGCCCCTTGCCGCGATCGCGCTGACCGCCCTCGCGGTCTGGCCGCTCACCGGCCGCCTGTCCGGCCGTACGGCCCCGGCCCGCACCCTCCCCCACGCTCGAACACGCTCGCGCGGGGGGACCCCCATCGAGCGCCGCCGGCTCCCCCACCTGCGCGCCGGTCTGCTGCTGGCCGCCACCATGCCCTGCTGGTCCCTGGCGCAGAACTCCCTGTGGGGCGTCAGCGGCCGCATCGGTCTCGACCAGGCACACCTCACCGAGGTCACCGTCGGCGCGGTGTTCGCGGTCGCGCTCGGCGCCGGCCTTCTCGGGGTCGTGGGCGCGGGAGCACTCGGGCCGCGGCTGGGCCGGGCGGTGCCGATCGGTGTGGGTACGGCGCTCATCGCGGGCTGCATCGCACTCAGCGCGTCGGCGACCGACCTGGCGTCCTTCGCCGGGGGCGAGATCGCCTGGAACGTGGTCTACCCGGTCGTGCTGTCGTACGTCATCGGCCTCGCCGCCTCCCTCGACCCGCGCGGCCGCTGGGCGGTGTTCGTCGGCTCCGCCGCGTCCCTGGGCACGGCAGCGGGCCCGCTGGCCGGGAGCATGCTGGCGGCGTGGGCGGGCTTCCCGGTGATGGGCGAGGTGCTGGCCGTCGGGCTGCTGGCGGTGGCGGTGCCGATGACGGTGGTGGCACTGCGGGCGGGCAGGCAGACGGTCTCCGTGGTGGAGATCCAGGTGGACACCCCGGCCGTGCCTGCCCGGCCCGCGTACGACACCGCCTACCCGAACTCGTACGCCTCGACCTCGGCGAGGTAACGGGCCCGCCGCTCCTCGTCGTCCTCCAGGAAGGACGCGAGGAAGGAGTTGCGGGCCAGCTCGCGCATCTGCTCCCTGGGCAGCCCGAGGGCGTCGCGCACCGCGTGGTAGTTGTCGGCGACGTACCCGCCGAAGTAGGCCGGGTCGTCGGAGTTGACCGTGCAGAGCAGACCCGCGTCGAGCATGGCCGGAAGGGGATGGTCCGCGAGGACGTCCACCGCTCGCAGCCGGACGTTGGACAGCGGGCACAGGGTCAGCGGGATGCGCTCCCGCACCAGCCGCTCGACCAGCTCCGGGTCCTCCATGCAGCGCAGGCCGTGGTCGATCCGCTCGACACCGAGGACGTCCAGCGCCTCGGTGATGTACGCGGGCGGACCCTCCTCACCGGCGTGCGCCACCCGGCGCAGCCCGAGTGCGGCGGCGGCCTCGTACACCTCCCGGAACTTCACCGGCGGGTGCCCGATCTCGGCCGAGTCGAGGCCGATGCCGGTGATCCGGTCCAGGTAGGGTCTGGCCGCCTCCAGGGTCTCGAGCGCCGAGTCGGCGGACTCGTCGCGCAGGAAGCACATGATGAGCTTCGTGGAGACGCCGTGGTTCTCCTCGCTGCGGCCGAGCGCGCGCCACAGCCCCTCCACGACCGTGCCCATGGCCAGGCCCCGCGCGATGTGGGCCTGCGGGTCGAAGAAGATCTCCGCGTGCCGCACGCCCTGCGCGGCGGCCCGGGCGAGGTAGGCGTCGGCCAGATCGGCGAAGTCCTGCTCGGTGCGCAGGACGGCCATCAGCTCGTAGTACAGGTTCAGGAAGGACTGGAGGTCCGCGAACTGGTACGCCTTGCGCAGCTCGTCGGTGTCGGCGTAGGGCAGCTCGACGCCGTTGCGGGCGGCCAGCTCGAACGCCAGCTCGGGCTCCAGGGTGCCTTCGATGTGGAGGTGCAGTTCTGCTTTGGGGAGGGGCATCAAAGCATCGTAAGCGTGATTTATCCGCGCTTCGGAACCGGCACTCGCAGCAGGTCGTGCGCCACGGTCAGCTCCCCCTCGAACCCGGCGGAACGCGCCTGCCGCTCGAAGGCTTCGGGGTCGGAGTAGCGCTGGCTGAAGTGGGTGAGGACGAGGTGCCGTACCCCCGCGTCCCGTGCCACGGCCGCCGCCTGGCCGGCCGTGAGATGGCCGTGGTCCTCGGCGAGTTCGAGGTCCTCGTCGAGGAAGGTGGACTCGATGACCAGCAGGTCACAGCCCTCGGCGAGCGCGTGCACCCCGTCGCACAGCCGGGTGTCCATGACGAACGCGAACCGCTGCCCGCGCCGTACCTCGCTGACCTCGTCCAGGGTCACGTCCCCGAGCCGGCCCTCGCGCTGGATCCGGCCGACGTCCGGCCCCTTGATCCCGTGCGCGGCGAGCCGGTCGGGCAGCATGCGGCGGCCGTCGGGTTCGACCAGCCGGTAGCCGTAGGACTCGACGGGGTGGGACAGCTTGCGGGCCTCCAGCGTGTACGACGGAGTCCGTGCGAGGGTGCCGTCGGCGTCGACCGGTGCCTCGGTGAGGCGGACGGTCTCCCGGTACGCGGTCGCGTACCGCAGCCGGTCGAAGAAGCGCTGCCCGGAGCGCGGATAGTGCGCGGTGACCTCGTGCGGCACCTGGTCGAGGTTGATCCGCTGGATCACCCCGGCGAGGCCGAGGGAGTGGTCGCCGTGGAAGTGCGTGACGCAGATCCGGTTCAGGTCGTGGGCGGCGACCCCGGCGCGCAGCATCTGCCGCTGGGTGCCCTCGCCCGGGTCGAACAGGATGCCCTCGCCGTCCCAGCGCAGCAGGTAGCCGTTGTGGTTGCGGTGCCGGGTCGGAACCTGGCTGGCGGTGCCGAGGACCACCAATTCACGTACGGACATGACGCCTTACCCGGGGGGCCATTGCATGCCACGGCCACCGAGGATGTGCGCGTGGGTGTGCCAGACGGTCTGGCCGGCGCCGCTGCCGGTGTTGAAGACGACGCGGTAGCTCTCCAACTCGTCCTCGTCGGCGACGGCCTGGGCCTCGCGCAGTATGTCGGCGGCCACGGCCGGTTCCGCGGCGGCGAGTTCGGCCGCGTTCTTGTAGTGCACCCTGGGGATCACCAGGACGTGCGTGGGCGCCTGGGGATTGATGTCCCGGAAGGCGACGGTCGTCTCCGTCTCACGCACGATCGTCGCCGGGATGTGCCCCGCGACAATCTTGCAGAACAGGCAGTCGTCCTGCGGTTCTCCCGCCATTGCGCTGCGCTCGCTTTCGCCGGTGATCAGTACGGGGGCATGGTAGTCGCTCGGCTGCGGGTCCGGTGGGGGCTGATCCCGCCCCGCGGCGGAGCCGCATATCGACACGGCCCCGCGCCCCTTAGGCGGGCAAGCCTGGCGGAGTCTTGGCCGGCTGCTCCTCCAGTGCCTCCAACGCCAGGCTGATCGCCTTGTCCAGCTGCACATCCCTGCCCGCCGCGTAGTCCTGCGGTCGCTGGACGACCTCCACATCGGGGTCCACCCCGTGGTTCTCGACGCCCCACTCGTATCCCTCCAGCCAGAACGCGTACTTCGGCTGGGTGATCAGGGTGTCGTCGACGAGGTGGTAGCGGCTGTCGATGCCGATGACGCCGCCCCAGGTGCGGGTGCCGACGACCGGGCCGATACCGAGGGCCTTGATCGCCGCGTTGACGATGTCGCCGTCGGAGCCGGAGAACTCGTTGGCGACGGCGACGACGGGGCCGCGCGGCGCGTCGTGCGGGTAGCTGTACGGCCGCATGCCGCGCGGCAGCGCCCAGCCGACGATGCGCCGGGCCAGCTTCTCCACGACGAGCTGGGAGGTGTGGCCGCCGCGGTTCTCGCGGACGTCGACGACCAGGCCCTCGCGGGCCACCTCGACGCGCAGGTCGCGGTGGATCTGGGCCCAGCCGGGGGCCTGCATGTCGGGCACGTGGAGGTAGCCGAGACGGCCGCCGGACTTCTCGTGGACGTAGGCGCGACGGTCGGCGACCCAGGCGTGGTAGCGCAGGGGCTCCTCGTCGGCGAGGGGGACCACGACCACGTGCCGGGGGTCGCCCCCGCCGGCGGGCGAGACGGTCAGCTCGACCGGCTTTCCGGCCGTACCGATCAGCAGCGGGCCGGGGCCGGTGACCGGGTCGACCGGCTGTCCGGCGACCGCGACGATCGCGTCCCCGGGGCGCACGGCGACACCGGGCGCGGCGAGCGGGGAGCGGGCCTGGGGGTCGGAGGTCTCCGCGGGCAGGATGCGGTCGATGCGCCAACTGCCGTCCGGGTGGCGGGAGATGTCGGCGCCGAGCAGGCCCTGCCGGGCGCCGTTGCCGAAGCCGCCGCGCGGGGTGACGTAGGCGTGCGAGGTGCCGAGTTCGCCCTGCACCTCCCACAGGAGGTCCACCAGGTCGTCGTGGGTGGCGAGGCGGTCGAGGAGTGGGCGGTAGCGGTCGAGGACGCCGATCCAGTCGACGCCGCTCATGTCCGGCCGCCAGAAGTTGTCCCGCATGATGCGGCCGGTCTCGTCGTACATCTGCCGCCACTCGGCGGCCGGGTCGACGGTCTGCCGGATGCGGCTCAGGTCGACCGTGATGTTCGAGTCGCTGTCCTCGTCGTCGGAGGCGCGCCGGTCGGCGGGTACGACCTTGAGACGGCTGTCGGTCCACAGCAGCACCCGCTTGCCGTCACCGCTGACCTCGAAGTAGTCGGCGTCGGCGGCGAGGTGCTCCAGGCGCTGCTGGGCGAGGTCGTAGCGCTCCAGCTCGGTTTTGGGGTCCGGGTCGTCGGGAGTGGCCCGGGAGGCGCCGAGGACGCCGCGCACCGGGTAGCGCAGCCACAGCACGCCGTCCTTGGCGGCCCGCAGGTTGGCGTAGCGGCCGGCCTCGACCGGGAAGGGCACGATGCGGTCGGCGAGACCGTCGAGGTCGATCCGGGTCGCCGGGGTGCCCTCGGCGTCGGGGGTCTCCTCCTTGTCGGGGGTCCCGAAGGGCCGGCCGTGCCGCTGCGGCCCGAACGGGGACGGCGTGGTCGCGGCGAGGGCGATCAGGTACGGGCGGACGCCCTCGACGAAGGCCAGGTCGAAGACGTGCTCGTCGTAGACCGGGTCGAAGGAGCGGCTGGAGAGGAAGGCGAGGTGCTTGCCGTCCAGGGTGAAGGCGGGCGCGTAGTCCTGGAAGCGCAGCGGGGTCGCCTCGGTGACCGACAGGTCGGTGGTGTTGGCGATGCGGAGCTGGCAGAGCGGATGCGGGCCGGGGTGGGACCAGGCGAGCCAGCCGGAGTCGGGCGAGAAGGCGAGGCCGCTGACGTCCCCGTCCTCGCTGCGGTCCACCTCGCGGACCTCGCCGGTGTCGCGCTCGACCAGCAGCAGCCGGCCGTCGTGCGAGGCGACGGCGGCCCGGCTGCCGTCGGGGGCCATGGCCAGCTCCAGGACGCGGCCGAGCTGTCCGGCGGCGATCCGGCGCGGGACGGCGCCGGGTGCCACTCCGGTGGCGGGCGCGAACTCCAGCGCGTCCTCGCCCTCGGCGTCCGTCACCCACACCACCCATTCCTCGCCG
Organism: Streptomyces sp. NPDC085866; assembly: GCF_044541035.1. Classification (NCBI taxonomy): domain Bacteria; kingdom Bacillati; phylum Actinomycetota; class Actinomycetes; order Kitasatosporales; family Streptomycetaceae; genus Streptomyces; species Streptomyces sp. NPDC085866. Next base: position 650,695 of record NZ_JBITSQ010000001.1, on the reverse strand, counting down.
TCCGCGCGGAAGGTGTGCGGCAGCCGCGCCCGTACGCCGGGCTGTGCGGCCAGCGCGCGGGCCGGGCCGGAGCGGTGGGTGACCCAGTGGACGGCGCCGCGCACGGCGACCGCGCTGCCGCGCGCGGTGTGGTCGGGGGCGGCGTGGTCGAACCAGCGGGAGGCGTTCACCGGGTGGGGCTGCAGGTCGACGCGCGCGCCGCCGAGCCGGACGTCCAGGCGGCGTGGTTCCGCGCCGTCGAGGTCGTCGAGGAGCCAGAGTTCGCCCGCGCTGGCGTAGACGACCCGGCGGCCGTCCGAGGCGGCGTGCCGGGCGTAGAAGCCTCCCCCGCTCTCGGCTTCGCTCGAGCGGGAGGTGCCCCCATGGGGAGTGTGACGCCGCAGGTCGGTCCCGTCGGCGAGGGAGGAGTAGAGGGCTCCGGTGCCCTCGTGGTCGGACAGGAACGCGATCCGGTCCCCCGCCCACAGCGGGTACTCGATGTTCCCGTCCAGCTCCTCGTGCAGCCGCACGAACTCGCCGGCGCCTTCTTCGCCCTCGGCGGCACGGTCGATCCACAACTTGCCTGCCGTGCCGCCTCGGTAGCGCTTCCACCAGGCGGCCTCGCGTCCCATCGGGGCGGACAGCAGCACGGTGCGCGGGCCGTACGCGACGTCGCCGACCGGACCGTACGGCAGCGTGGTGGCGGGGCCGCCGTCCAGCGGGATCGCCCGCGCCCAACTGCGGCGCAGGCTCGCCTGGCCCTGGGTGCTGACCGCGAGGACCTCGCCGTCCGGGGTCCAGCCACGCACCTGGGTCTTCGAACTCCCCCAGTACGTCAGCCGCTTGGCGGGACCGCCGGCGACCGGGGCCGTGTGCACCTCGGGTGCGCCGTTACGGGTGGAGGTCCAGGCGACGGTCGTGCCGTCGGGCGAGATGCGGGGGTGGGTCACCGGCACGTTGTCGGCGCTGACCCGCCAGGCCCGCCCGCCGTCCAGGGGTGCGAGCCACACGTCGTCCTCGGCGGTGAAGGTCACCAAGTCGCCGTGGAGATGGGGGAATCGGAGGTAGCCGGAGGTTCCCGTCGAAGCGCCCTTAGTCACCCCGTCACCTTACGCAGCGACCGCCGCCCGCGCCCTGGGTTTCGATCACTTGCCCTGCGCGGGCCAGCAGGTCGGGTCGCCCTTGCACCAGATCGTCCGGGTCACGGTGACGGTGACGGTCGGCTGCCCGCCGGAGGGCCGGGAGGTGACGGGCGGTGCGTACGTCGGCCCCGGCTTGGCGTTGCAGTTGCCCAGCCCCCCGACGTGGAACACCTGCTTGCCCTCGACCCGGGCCGTCAGATCCCCGCGCACACAGGCGCCGTCGACGGTCTTGGTCACCACCCCGACGACGGTGATCTTCCGCAGGTCGTCGGTCTGCCCCTGGCAGTCGACGGAGACGACGGTGGTCTCCGTCGGCGAGGGCGCCCTCCCGGGCGTGCGGCTGCCCGAGCCGCCGTAGTTCCCGGTACAGGTGAGCCAACTCACGTTCACATGCTGCCGCTTCAGTTCGGCGGTGGCGGTCGTGTCGGTGGTGTACGCCGCCGCGGCCGAACCGAGACCCCCCGGCTGGCATCCCACGACCGCTCCCACGGCCACCACGGCAAGCCCGGCCACGGCCGGCACGCGCGCGGGCCGCGCCCGACACCGAATCCGCCTCAACACCCCCATGCAGGGCAGCGTGCCACCGACCCGGGCACGAGGGAAGGCCGCATACGGCCACTCGTCAGTTCGGAGCGGTCACCATCGGATGATCGGCCGGCGCCACAATCGGATGGCACGCAGCCCCACTTCGCCTTCGCCGGAGGACCGTTGACGCCCCTGCTCCCCTTGCGGATCCGCACCCGCCGGAACGGCGCACTGCCCGCACAGCGCCGCGACTCCGGCGAGGGGGCCCCGGACAGCGACGCCGGCCCGCCGTCGGCCCCGGCCGGTACGGTTCCGGTGCCGCCGCGGCGCCGGGTGCGCATGCTGGTGGAGGTCGTGGACCACGCGGACGAAGTCGCGCTGGTCACACGGCTTTTCGAAGAACGCGGCTGGTCGGTGCGCTCCGCCCGCACGGACACCGCACACCGTACGGCCCTCACGGTCGAGGTCCGGCTGAGCGGCGCCCGCAGGGGTGCGGTGCGGGCCGGGGTCCGCCAGGTGGAACAGCTCGCCGCGCAGGCCGAGTTGGGGGCGTGGGTCCGGGACGCGGCCCTGGTGCAGCGAGAGCGGACCCGCGGCCGTACGACGTACCACCTGCACGTGAAACCGCCGGCCACAACCGCCGTCGGCCGTCTGGCCGCAGACTTGTGGAAGCGGCTCGGCCTCGCCGACGAACACCGACTGATCTCCGTCCCCGCCGGAACCACGGAGGACGAGGTGCGCACGGAACTGGGGAGCCGCGATCTGGGCGGGGTCGCCTTCGACGCGACCCGGCACGCGGTGCGCGTGCCGCACTACTCGGACACCACGCCTCCCTCGTCCCTGCCGGATCAGGAACGCCGGATCCAGCTGGCCTGGACGCTGGCGGGCGGGGTGGGTCTCGTGCTCGCGCTCCTGTGCGGTCTGTACGTGGCCTGGCTGCCCGGCCGCTGGAAGCTGCTGCCCGCGCTGCTCGGCCTGGCGGGCGGACTGCCGCTCGGGCACGTGTTCAAGGAGACCCGGGACAGAAGCCTGTCCGTGAAGCTGGTGGCCGGCCTGACCGTGACCCTGTGTGCGACCGGCTTCGGCGCCCTGGCCGGGACCACCTTCCCCCAGCGCTTCTGGTGGGAGATCGTGGTCCTGCTGGTGCTCGCCGGCTACACCGTCACCGGTCTGGTGGTGGCCCTGCGCGGCACCTTCGTCGTCCGCCACGCCGTGTGGCTGATCCCGCTCGCGGTGCCCGTGCTCGGGACCTTCGTGGCCTGGCTGGGACAACAGCTGCGCACGGCCTATCTGGACGAGTTCGGCATCGGCCAGGACTCGGTGCCGTCCTCCTCCCTGTGGACGTACGTGGCCGTGGCCGAACCGCTGACCGTCGTCGTGTTCTTCGTCGCGCTGATCGCCGCCACCGCAGGCTGGCTGCGACACTTCCACCTCACCAAGGGCGACTACGGCCGTCCGACCCTGCTCATGCTCGGCGCCGTCGCCCTGCTCTTCGCCACGCAGGGCGTGAAGTACGGGGTGGACAAGGCCACGTCGGCCGCGGCCCGCGCCCAGTCCGCCGCGGCCCAGGGCCGTACGCCGGGCGCCTACTTCGGCCTGCACGGCACACTCGTCTGCGTACGCCCCGTCGCGCGGCCGATCCCCGTCGACAACGGACCGGTGGTCACCGGCCACCCGGTGCTGTCCTTCGGCGCCGCGGGCGACTGGATCGAGCTGTGGGACCCCGCCCGGCCCGGCGACGCCGGCCACCGTTCCTTCGCCGTCCGGCGTGAGGACGTCCAGCTGTTCCCGGCGAGGAACCCGGCGTCGGGCCGCTGTCCGGCCGGCTGACCTCAGCCGCGCAGCAGCAGCCACTCCTGCAGCTCCACCAGGTTGCCCTCGGGGTCCTTGAGGTGGGCCACGCGCATGCGGTCGGTCATGGGGGCCGGGCCGTGGAGCAGGGTGGCGCCGCGGGAGGTGATCTGCTCGCAGTAGGCGTCGAGGTCGTCGACGCGCAGGACGACCAGGGAGCGGTGGCCGTCGGCCGGGTCGCCCAGTTCGTTCAGGATCTCGGCCATCATGGCGCGGTCCTGCAGGGCGATCCCGGCGGAGCCCGCGTGCGGGCTGAACTTCTCGTACGGGCCCTCGGTGGCGCCGGACTGCGGCTTGAGACCGAGGACTTCGGCGTAGAAGCGGTAGCAGGCGGCGAAGTCGGTGACGAGGAGCCGCACCTGTGCGAGTTCCATCGTGTTCCCCCAGGTTCGGGTCAGGACCAGCGGCCGGTGCGGCCCAGGAGCAGCGCCGCGGCGGCGGTACCGGCGGTGGAGGTGCGCAGCACGGTGGGGCCGAGCACGTGGGCCCGCGCACCCGCCTCCTCGAAGAGTGCCAACTCGTCGCGGGACACGCCCCCTTCGGGCCCCACGATCAGCACGATCTCGCCCTCGGCGGGAAGTTCGGCGGTGGCGAGCGGTGCGCTGCCGTGCTCGAAGTCGGAGTGGAGGACGGCGGCGAAGTCGGCTTTGGCGAGAAGTGCGGCAACCTGCTTGGTCGTCGCCGCGTCCGCGACCTCGGGGAAGCGGACCCGGCGGGACTGCTTGCCGGCCTCGCGGGCGGTGGCCCGCCACTTGCCGAGGGCCTTCAGTCCGCGGTCGCCCTTCCACTGGGTGATGCAGCGGGCCGCCTGCCAGGGCACGATGGCGTCTACGCCGACCTCGGTCATGGTCTCGACGGCGACCTCGCCCCGGTCGCCCTTGGGCAGCGCCTGGACGACGGTGATGCGCGGGGCGGGCTCCGGCTCCTCGGAGACCGAGGTCATGTGGACGATCAGCCGGTCCTTGCCCTCGGTGCCGATCACCTCGCACACCGCGTAGCGCCCGGCGCCGTCGGTGAGGACGACCTCCTCACCGGGCTGCAGCCGCTTCACGGAGACGGCGTGCCGCCCCTCGGGCCCGTCCAGGACGTACCGGTAGCCGTCCGAGCGGAAATGCTCGACCACGAAGACCGGAGCCGTCATCGCCCGTCACCTCCGCGCGACAACGCTGTCCTCGCCGCATCGATCTCGCCGACGAGGACCTCCACCAGCTCCCCGGCCGGCAGCTCGCGGGCCATCCGATGGCCCTGGCCTGCCCACAGCGCCATGCCCTGGGCGTCGCCGGCCTTGGCGGCGGCCTTGCGCAGCGGTGAGGTCAGGTGGTGGATCTCGGGGTAGGCGGCGGGGGCGTACGGGCCGTGCTCGCGCAGGAAGCGGTTGACCAGGCCGCGCGCCGGGCGGCCGGAGAAGGCGCGGGTCAACTCGGTGCGGGCGAACAGGGGGTTGGTCAGCGCCTGCTTGTGCTGGGCGTTGGCGCCGGACTCCGGGGTGACGAGGAACGCCGTGCCCAGCTGTGCCGCGCTCGCGCCCGCCGCGAGGACGGCGGCGATCTGGCTGCCGCGCATGAGGCCGCCGGCGGCGACGACCGGGACGCTCACGGCCTCACGGATCTGGGCGATCAGCGAGAGCAGGCCGATGCCGGAGCCGTCGTTCTCCGGGATGTCCCGGTGGGTGCCCTGGTGGCCGCCGGCCTCCACACCCTGTGCGATCACCGCGTCCGCGCCGGCCCGCTCGACCGCGAGGGCCTCCTCGGCGGTGGTGGCGGTGACCAGGGTGAAGGTTCCGGCACGGCGCAGGGAGTCGAGGACGTCCCGGCTCGGGACGCCGAAGTGGAAGGAGACCACCGGTACCGGGTTGTCGAGGAGGACCGCGAGCTTGGCGTCGTAGCCGTCGTCCCGGCCGCTGTCGGGGTCGCCCAGCTCGGTCTCGTACCAGGCGGCCTCACCGGCCAGCTGGTGCGCGTAGACCTCGACGGCGCCGGACTCCGCATACTCGGGCTGGGGCATGAAGAGGTTCACGCCGAAAGGCCGGCTCGTGAGCCCCCGCAGCTGTTTGATCTCCTGGTACATGCCGTCGGCGGTCTTGTATCCGGCGGCGAGGAACCCGAGACCGCCCGCCTCGGACACGGCGGCGGCGAGCTGCGGGACGGAGACACCGCCCGCCATGGGGGCCTGCACGATCGGGTGGGGGAAGAGATCGGTCAGTGCGGAGGACATGACGGCATGTTGTCACGTCCTCTGAACAAGTCCGAATCCGGGCTTCCCGCGGCATAGGCCACCGGCATACGGGGTGCCGGAGCACCCCGCAGCCGATGGCTCAGCGCCCGTTGAACGCGTCCTTCAGGCCGGAGAACAGGCCCTGCTGACCCGGCCGACTGTGCCTGCCCGGGGGCCAACCCCCGGACCCCCGGCCGCCGCTTCAGCCGGCGTCAGCGCCCATTGAAAGCGTCCTTCAACCGCGAGAAGAGCCCCTGCTGACCCGGCTGGAACTGCCCCTGCGGACGCTCCTCGCCGCGCAGCTTCGCCAGCTCGCGCAGCAGTCGCTCCTGCTCGGGGTCGAGCTTGGTCGGGGTCGTGACCTCGACGTGGACGATCAGGTCGCCCCGGCCGCCGCCGCGCAGGTGCGTGACGCCCCGGTTGTGCAGCGGGATCGACTGGCCGGACTGGGTGCCGGGCCGGATGTCGACCTCTTCCATGCCGTCCAGGGTCTCCAGCGGCACCTTGGTGCCGAGGGCCGCCGCCGTCATCGGGATCGTGACCGTGCAGTGCAGGTCGTCGCCGCGCCGCTGGAAGGTCTGGTGCGGCAGCTCGTGGATCTCGACGTACAGGTCACCGGCCGGACCGCCACCGGGGCCGACCTCGCCCTCGCCGGCCAGCTGGATGCGGGTGCCGTTGTCGACACCGGCCGGGATCTTGACGGTGAGCGTGCGCCGGGAGCGGACCCGGCCGTCGCCCGCGCACTCCGGGCACGGGGTCGGCACGACCGTGCCGAAGCCCTGGCACTGGGGGCAGGGGCGGGAGGTCATGACCTGGCCCAGGAAGGACCGGGTCACCTGGGAGACCTCACCGCGGCCGCGGCACATGTCACACGTCTGGGCGGACGTGCCGGGTGCGGCACCTTCACCGTTACAGGTGTTGCAGACGATCGCGGTGTCGACCTGGATGTCCTTGGTCGTCCCGAAGGCCGCCTCGTCCAGCTCGACCTCGATGCGGATCATCGCGTCCTGGCCGCGCCGGGTGCGCGAGCGCGGGCCGCGCTGCGACGCCGTGCCGAAGAACGCGTCCATGATGTCGGAGAAGTTGCCGAAGCCACCGGCCCCGAAGCCGCCCGCTCCGGCGCCGCCCGCCTGGGAGAGCGGGTCGCCGCCGAGGTCGTAGACCTGCTTCTTCTGCGGGTCCGACAGCACCTCGTAAGCGGCGTTGATCTCCTTGAACCGCTCCTGGGTCTTCGGATCCGGGTTGACGTCCGGGTGCAGCTCGCGCGCGAGCCGACGGAACGCCTTCTTGATCTCATCCTGCGACGCGTCGCGGCGCACGCCGAGAACGGCGTAGTAGTCCGTGGCCACTTACGACTCCGCCAGGATCTGTCCGACGTACCGTGCCACTGCGCGTACCGCTCCCATCGTTCCCGGGTAGTCCATGCGGGTCGGTCCGACCACGCCGAGCTTGGCAACCGCCTCGCCGCCCGAACCGTAGCCGACCGACACGACGGAGGTGGAGTTGAGTCCCTCGTGGGCGTTCTCGTGCCCGATGCGCACGGTCATGCCCGGATCCTTCGCCTCGCCGAGGAGCTTGAGGAGCACGACCTGCTCCTCAAGGGCCTCCAGGACGGGCCGGATCACGAGGGGGAAGTCATGTCCGAAGCGGGTGAGATTGGCGGTGCCGCCGATCATCAGCCGCTCCTCGTTCTCCTCGACCAGTGTCTCCAGCAGGGTGGAGAGCACTGCGGAGACCGTACCGCGGTCCTCGACGTCGAAGGCCTCGGGCAGGTCCTCGACGAGGCGCGGCACGTCGGTGAACCTGCGGCCCGCGACCCGGCTGTTCAGCCGGGCCCTGAGGTCCGCCAGGGACGCCTCACCGAAGGGCGCCGGGCAGTCGACCATCCGCTGCTCGACCCGGCCGGTGTCCGTGATCAGCACGAGCATCACGCGCGCGGGGGCGAGCGAGAGCAGCTCCACGTGTCGCACGGTGGACCGGGTCAGGGACGGGTACTGCACGACGGCGACCTGCCGGGTCAGCTGCGCGAGCAGCCGTACCGTGCGGGCCACGACGTCGTCGAGGTCGACGGCGCCCTCGAGGAAGTTCTGGATCGCCCGGCGCTCGGGCGCGGACATCGGCTTGACGCCCGCGAGCTTGTCCACGAACAGCCGGTAGCCCTTGTCGGTGGGGATGCGCCCGGCACTGGTGTGCGGCTGGGCGATGAACCCCTCGTCCTCCAGGGCCGCCATGTCGTTGCGCACGGTCGCCGGGGAGACGCCGAGGTTGTGCCGCTCGGTGAGCGCTTTCGAGCCCACCGGCTCCTCGGTGCCCACGTAGTCCTGGACGATGGCGCGCAGCACCTGAAGCCTGCGTTCACTCAGCATTCGCGCGCACCTCCAGCATGTCGTCCCCTCGGCTCTTCCGGTCGCCCGCCTGGCACTCTGCGTGTCCGAGTGCCAGCCTTCCCCAGCCCAGTGTACGGGCGTGGGGTACTCACCGGGCAAGGTCGGTCCTGCTGATGGGCGTCCCCCGGCTCGAGCGAGGCCGAGAGCGGGGGAAGGTTCTACCGCTAGCGTCGCGGTATGACGGTGACTTGGGAAGAGCTGGGGTGGGAGCGGCTGGCGCCCGTGGTCGGACGGTGCCGGCTGCCCGGCTGGGACTGCACTGTGGGCCTGGTTCTCGGGGCGGGTACGGCGCTGGTGGTGGACGCCGGGTCGAGCCCGGCCGAGGGCGAGCGGCTGCGGACGTGGGCGCAGCAGCTGGCGGGGCACGATGTGACCCATCTCGCGCTCACCCATCCCCACTTCGACCACGTCTTCGGCGCGGCCGCCTTCACCGGGGCGCAGACGTACGCGGCGGTGGGCATCGACTCGGTGTTCGCCCACGAACGCGAGGAGCTGCGCCGGGACGCGGTCCGGCACGGACTGCCGGCCGCGGACGCGGACGCGGCCGTCGCCACCCTGTCGCCTCCCCGCCACCTGGTCTCGGGCGAGTGGACGCTGGACCTCGGCGACGGCCGGCAGGTGCTGCTGGCCAACGTGGGCCCCGGCCACACGGCCCACGATCTCGCGGTCCTCGTCCCCGGCTCGGTCTCCGGCAGCACGGAGATCGTCTTCTGCGGCGACCTGGTGGAGGAGTCCGGCGAACCCCAGGCGGGCCCCGACGCCGTACCGTCCCGCTGGCCCGACGCCCTGGACCGGCTGCTGGCCCTCGGCGGCGAGGACGCGCTGTACGTCCCCGGTCACGGTGCGGTGGTCGACGCGGCGTTCGTACGACGGCAGCGCGACGAGCTGGCAGCGCGTTTCGGCGTGTCGTGAGTGCAGGTCGGCCGCTTCTCCTATCGTCATCCGAATGCGCCCACCCGTCTCCCGCCACCGCCCTTCCAACGAGGGCCCTTCGGGCCCGCGCCCTCGCATGTACTCGCCGGACCTGACCCCGCCCTGGAAGAAGCCCGAGCCGGTGCCGGAGGTCCCGGCGGAGCCCGGCCTGGTGGTCGAGGAGCCCGGCACCGGTTTCTGCGGGGCGGTGATCCGCTGCGAGGCGGGCACGGTGACGCTGGAGGACCGCTTCGGCAAGCACCGGGTGTTCCCGATGGAACCGCGCGGCTTCCTGCTGGAGGGCAGGGTGGTCACCCTGGTGCGGCCCGCCTCGGGTCCGGTACGGCCCACCCGTACGGCGTCCGGTTCGGTGGCCGTCCCCGGCGCACGCGCGCGCGTGGCCCGTGCCGGACGCATCTACGTCGAGGGCCGGCACGACGCCGAACTGGTCGAGAAGGTGTGGGGCGACGATCTGCGCATCGAGGGCGTGGTCGTGGAGTACCTGGAGGGCGTGGACGACCTGCCGGCGATCGTGGCGGAGTTCGGGCCGGGGCCGGACGCGCGGCTGGGTGTGCTCGTGGACCACCTCGTCCCGGGCACGAAGGAGTGGCGCATCGCGGAGTCGGTGACGAGCGAGCACGCGCTGGTGGTCGGTCACCCGTACATCGACATCTGGGAGGCGGTGAAGCCGTCCTCGCTGGGGATTCCGGGGTGGCCGCGTGTGCCGCACGGGCAGGACTGGAAGACGGGGGTGTGCCGGGCGCTGGGGTGGCCGTCGGAGAACACCGGCGCGGTGTGGCAGGCGATCCTGCAGCGCGTGGGGTCTTACAAGGACCTGGAGCCCGAGTTGCTGGGGCGAGTGGAGGAACTGATCGACTTCGTCACGGGTGGCGGTGGGGCCTGACCTTCTCGCCGCAGCAACTCGGCCCTGATGCCCTCGGGCGGTTCCGGCTCTGGAAGTACTTGATCATGCCCTGGCGGTCTCAGGGCCGCACCCCCATGAACCGCCAACAAGGCACCCTGCGCAGCCTCCCTCACCGATTCACCCGCCTGAGCGATCAGTCCACCAGATCCCGCACCACCGCATCCGCCAACAACCTCCCCCGCAGCGTCAGCACGGCCCGCCCCTCGTCGTACGGCCCCTCCTGGAGCAGTCCGTCCGCCAGCGCCCGCCGGGACGCCGCCAGCCCCTCCTCCTTCAGCAGCGACAGCGGCGCCCCCTCCCGCAGCCGCAGCTCCAGCAGGATGCGCTCCACCCGGCGGTCCTCGTCGGACAGCAGCTCCCGGCCCGCGCCCGGTGAGCGGCCCGACGCCAGCGCCGCCGCGTACGCCCCCGGGTGCTTGACGTTCCACCAACGCACCCCGCCCACGTGCGAGTGCGCCCCCGGCCCGGCGCCCCACCAGTCCGCACCCCGCCAGTACAGCTCGTTGTGCAGGCAGCGGGCCGCCTCCGAGGTGGCCCAGTTGGAGACCTCGTACCAGTCGAAGCCCGCCGCGGACAGCATCTCCTCGGCGATCAGATAGCGATCGGCGTGGACGTCGTCGTCCGTCATCGGGACCTCGCCCCGGCGGATCCGGCGGGCGAGCTGCGTGCCCTCCTCGACGATCAGCGCGTACGCACTGATGTGGTCGGGCCCCGCCCCCAGCGCCGCCTCCAGCGAGGCCCGCCAGTCGTCGTCCGACTCCCCCGGCGTGCCGTAGATCAGGTCCAGGTTGACATGCTCGAAACCCGCGGCCCGCGCCTCCGCCACGCACGCCTCGGGGCGCCCCGGGGTGTGCGTGCGGTCGAGCACGCGCAGCACGTGCTGCTTCGCGCTCTGCATGCCGAAGGAGATCCGGTTGAAGCCGCCCTCGCGCAGGGCGGCGAGGTAGGCCGGGTCGACCGACTCCGGGTTCGCCTCCGTCGTGATCTCCGCGTCCGGCGCGAGACCGAACTCGTCGCGGATCGCACCCAGCATCCGCACCAGGTCGTCGGCGCCCAGCAGGGTCGGCGTACCGCCGCCGACGAAGACCGTACGGACCTCGCGCGGGTCGTCGCCGAGCACCTTGCGGGCCAGGCGGATCTCGTCGGTCAGGGTGTCCGCGTAGTTGTCCCGGGAGGCGAGCACTCCGCCGGTGCCGCGCAGCTCGGTCGCGGTGTACGTGTTGAAGTCGCAGTAGCCGCAGCGGGTCGCGCAGTACGGGACGTGCAGATAGAACCCGAGGGGTCGGTCGGTGGCGCCGGCGAGCGCGGCGGCGGGCAGCGCGCCGTCGTCGGGGACCGGCTCGCCGTCGGGGAGTGCGGAAGGCATGTCCTCCATTGTCCCGTACGACGCCGGTTACTCCGCCTGCAGCACCAGCAGGGCCAGGTCGTCCTCCGGAAGGCCGCCGCCGAAGTCGTGCACCAGACGACGGATCCTTTCCGCGATCAGGTCGGCGCTCAGGCCCGCACAGCCGGACAGGGCCCGTGCCAGCCCGTCGCCGTCGTCGAACTGGCGCGAGCCGGAACGGCGCTCGGTCACCCCGTCGGTCACGCACAGCAGGCTGTCCCCGGGTCCCAGCTCGATGGTCTCGCTGGTGTAGGTCTCGTCCTCCACGACGCCCAGCAGGGTCTGCGGACGGGCGGCGGTGCGCACGTCGCCGTCGGGGCGCAGCAGCAGCGGCAGGGGGTGTCCGGCGGAGGCCAGGGTGCAGCGGACGCCGCCGTCGTGCGGGGTCAGCTCGCCGTACAGGAGGGACAGGAAACGGGTCTGCGGGCCGTCCCCGGGGGCCACGGGCCGGGCGCCGCCGGCGACCAGCGCGCGGGCGGCCGCGTCGGCGGCCTCGGTGGCGTCGTCCAGGAGGAGCTGGTTGAGGCGGTCGAGGACGTCGGCGACCCGGTAGCCCTCGCGGGCGAGCAGCCGCAGCCAGGGGCGGGCGAGTCCGATCACGACCGCCGCCTCGGGGCCCTTGCCCTGCACGTCGCCGACGGCGAAGCACCAGCGGCCGTCGCCCGCCGGGAACAGGTCGTAGAAGTCGCCGCTGGGGCCGCCCTTGTCGCAGGGCTCGTAGACGAGCGCGCTGCTCACTCCGGGAATCTCGGCGACCGCGCCGGGCAGCAGGCCGCGCTGCAGGACGGCGCTGATGGTGGCCTGCCGGGCGTACTGGCGGGCGGCGCCGATGGCCAGGGCGACCCGGCGGCCGAGGTCCTCGACGAGCCCGGTGACCTCGTCCGGGAAGCGCTGCAGCCCGCAGCGCCCGATGACCAGCGTGCCCAGCGGGCGGCCGCCCGCGATCAGCCGGTACGCCAGCGCCGCGCCGTGGGCGTCCTGCGGGCCGAGCGCGTCGCCGGGCCAGGGGTACGGCTCCGGGCCGGACCTCCCCCACTCCCGACTTTGCTCGAGCGGGGGCACCCCCGTCCCGTCCCGTGGGCAGGGCGGATCCTTCTCCAGGGCACGGGACAGCTCCTCGATGCGGTTCTCGCTGGCGTGCCAGACACGCGTGGGCGCGCCGCCGTCGCCGCCGCGCACGGTCGCCTCGTCCTCCAGCCACACCGCGCACCAGTCGGCGAGCCGGGGCACGATCAGCTGGCCGGTGAGGGCCGTGACCAGGCTCTCGTCCAGCTGCCCGGCGAGCAGGTCGGAAGCCTCGGCGAGGAAGGACAGCGCCCCCCGGCCGAGCCAGTCCCGGTCGGCCCCGGGGCGCTGCGGCTGCGGGGCGAGGGCCTCGGCGGCCGCCAGGGTGCGGGCCGGGGCGGGCCCGTCCGGGTCCTCCCCGCCGTCGGCGGACAGCCGCGCCCACACCGTCTTGGTGCCGGTGCGGTAGGTGACGCCCCAGGACTCGGCGAGGGTGGCGACCAGGCGCAGGCCGCGCCCGTGCTCGGGGGTGTCGTACGGCGCCTCGCCGTGCGCTGGGTCGCGCGGCGCGCGCGCCGGGTGGTGGTCGCGCACTTCCACCACGAACGCGCCGGACTCCTCCAGGCGCCAGCCGATCTCCACCCCCGTGCCCGCGTGGACGACGGCGTTGGTGACGAGTTCGCTGACGACGGCCGTGGCGTCGTCGGCCAGCCGTGCGGACCGTTCCGGGTCGACGAGCCCACGGTCGGACCACTCGGCGAAGGCGGCGCGCACCAGCGCACGGGCGGAGCCGGGCGCGAGGGGACTGCCGGGCAGGGTGGCGAGTCCCCGTGCCCCACAGTCGTCACTCTCGCTCTCCCGCTGCGTCGGTATGGCCGCCATGTCCATGCGGCCAGGGTGACAGAGCGACCCCACGCCTATGCGCTGAGTTACCGAAGTGGACAGGCTCCCGTGAGAACTGTGCTAGGGGTGTGCTCGAACACGGTCGGAAAATGTGCGGAATTCGAGCACCCGCGCCTCCTCGGCTCGGTCCTCCCGTGGCCTCGGCTCAGTCCTCGATGTACCGGATGAGCACGCGCAGCGTCGTGCCGCGCTCGGTCCGCCAGGTCACCTCGTCCCCCACCTCGCGCCACAGCAGTGCCTTGCCGAGGGCCGAGTCGGGGCTGAGCCGCTCCGCCTCGTCACCGGCGAGCAACGCTATTTCGTATGTCGTGATCCCCGGTTCGTCCGGGTCCTCCACGCCGACCAGGCATCCCGGCACGACGACGGCACCGCCGGTGTAGGACGGGTCGGGGACGACCTGGTCGAGCACGGCCCGCAGGAAGCTCCGCCGTTGCTTCAGCGCCTCGCGCCGCTTCTCGTGGTCGGCCAGCTGGGCCTTGCGGGACGCGGAGTCGACGGCCACCACCTCGGGCAACGGCAGGTCGAGCACGTCCTGCACCCGCTTGAGTTCCCGCTGCACCCGCCGGTGGGCGCCCAGACTGATCCGGTCGACGCGAAGGCGCGGCAACGTTCGCTCGGAAGGGGGAGCGGCGCGAGTGACGACGGCCGTCTCGGCGGTCCGCACGGGCTGCCGCGGCAGGGCGGGCAGCGTGTGCTTGGCCGCCGTCCGGCCGGGCGCGTTCCGGGCCACGGGCTGCCGGTCCGCCGCTCCGGCTCCGGTCGGCCGTCGGTCCACGCGGAGCAGCTCCGTCGTCCGGCCGTGAGCGGCTTCGGGGGTGCCGGGCGCGTGATAGCGGGCCACTCCGACCTGGCCGTCGTCCCCGAGGACGGGCACGTCGACGCGCGCGATCGCGGCACGGATCATCGCCTGCACCTCGGCATGGGCCACCCGTGCGACGGGTCGCCCACCGCGCAGGACGTCCACGGCATCGGCGCCCGGAAAGCCCGGTACCCCGGCATCGCTGAGAAAGCGAGCGGCACCGGTCACGGTCGCACGCAGGCTGAACGCGTGCTGGGCCGAGTTGACCTCGTCGCGGTCGAGACGGGCGACGGAGACCAACTCGGGGCCGGCAGGGGTCGCTTGTGGTGCGGCGGGCGCGGCTTGCGGTGTGGGAGGCGTGCTGCGCGGTGTGGGTGGCGTGATGCGCGGGACGGCCGGGGTGGTCGGCGCTTCTGCCGGGCGGGGCTTCGGTACGGATGCGCGGGGCTGTCGTGCGGCAGTGCGGGGCCGGGGTTCGGCCTTGGCTGCGGGCGACGCGGCTGGACCTGCAAGCGGCGCGAGTGGCGCGGCCGGAGCTGCAGTCGGCGCGGCCGGGGCGGACGGTCGGGGCTTCCGCTCGGCGTCGGCCGTCGCCCGTTCGATGCCCAGTCGGTCCAGCTCCGCCCACAGGGGTTCGAGGGCCTTCTCCGCGTCGAGGAAGAAGCGGCTGCCGCGGATGCGGACGAACGTCCAGCCGACCCGCTCCAGTTCACGCTGGCGTGCCGCGTCCGCGTCCGCGTTCTCCTCGTTGTGGAAGGCGTCGCCGTCGCACTCCACGGCCAGGCGCCGGGTTCCGCCCTCGACGACGAGGTCGATGCGGTAGCGGCCGGCCGGATACTGGGGTCGCACCCGGTAGCCCCGGGCCCGCAGGGCCAGGTACACCCGCTGCTCGAAGAGGCTGTCGAACGCCTCGTGCGGCACGTCCGGGCGGACCTCGCCGAGCCCCGCGCCGTCCTGCTCCTCGGCCGGCCGCGAGAACCAGTCCAGGTAGGCGCGCCGCAGGTCGGTCTCGCCCCACTCCGTGAGCGTCACGCTGTGGAAGAGCCAGACCTGGTCGCGGGCCCGGGAGGCGGCCACGTTGAGGTGCTGCCGGTTCAGGGCGCTGCTGTAGGGGCCCATGCGGCGCGGTCCGTCCGGACCGGCGAGCGAGGCGACCGTGCCGATGAAGACGACGTCGCGCTCGTCCCCCTGGAACTCCTCGGCGTTGCCCACGCGCAGCCGCCGCCGCTGCCGCTCGTCGAGCGGGATCCGGTCGGCCAGCAGATCCTCGATGAGGAACTTCTGCCCGGCACCGAGCAGGGTGATCACGCCCATGCTGCGTCCGGCGTAGGCGGGGTCCGCGATGCACCGGGCGACGGCGTCCACCAGCCGGTCGGCCTCGGGCCGGTTGACCTGCTTCTGCCCGCTGCCCTCCACCCATCCGTCGGCCACGTGGACCGCGCGCAGCGGTGGCAGCCGGTCGGCGCCGTACTGCCGCAGGGGTTGCAGCCGGCCGCCGTAGCAGAGCTCGTTGGAGAAGCCGATGATCTCCGGCATGCAGCGGAAGTGCTCCTGGAGCATCAGCCGGCCGCGGCCGCCGGCGAGTCCGGAGGCGATGTCGAAGAGGCTGGCGGTCGGCGCGAACAGGTTGCGGCGGGCGGCGGGCAGCTCGCCGAGCAGCCGCCGCTGGAGGGCGAACTGCTCGTCGTGGTCGACGCCGACCTGGGCAGGGCTGACCTGCTGGTCGTCACCGACGACCACGACCTTCGCGCCGAGCCAGGCGAGCAGCAGTGCCTCGGGCCCGGACTGGCTCGCCTCGTCGATGATCACGACGTCGAAGCGGCCGGCGCGGTCCATGGGGACGGTCTCGGTCACCTGGTGCAGCGGCATGATCCAGGCGGGCACGGCCTCCTGGCTGGCCTGGAGGCTCTCCCGCGCCTGCCTGCGGTAGGTGGCCGCGTACTTGCCGGTGCCCTTGCCGAGCCTGCGGACGTTCTGCTGGTACGAGGTGAGGGCGACGGCCTGGTCGTCGGTGAGCCTGGACAGGCAGTTGAACCAGGCCTTGTCGGCCGCCAACCGCTCCAGGCCGATGCGGATGTCGGCGTCCGCCTCGGCGAGCAGGCGCAGCTGCCGTGCCTCGGCCTCGGGGTCCGTCAGGTCCGTCATCCGGGCGTGCCAGGCCGACCAGGCCCAGGCGGCCTCCAACTCCGGCAGGCGCGTGTCCCAGGCGGGATCGTCCGGTGCGGACTCCAACGCGTCCGCGGTGTCGGGGAGTTCGGCCGCGACCACCCGGTAGGCGTCGTCGCACGCCTGCTTGCGGTCCAGAGCCACGCGCAGGTCGTCCAGTTCGCCGACCGCGGCGCCGTAGGCCGCCGCGTCACGGGCCTCGGCCGCCGCGCGCGCCCGCTCCACGGGCGCCGTCGCACCTCGCCGGCGGGCGGCGGCCCGGAGCACGTCGAGCGCGTCGGCGAGCAGCGCGCGGGCGGGGTCGGCGGCACGGCGGGCGGCTCGGGCACGGAGCGCGGCGCGGACGGTGTCCACCCGCTCCTCGTCTCCCCAGTCGACGCCCGCGAGCCCCGGTGCGGGGGCCGCCCCGCGCGTCACGCCCCGGCGCAGGTCGGCGAGGGTGGTGAGGGCGGTGAGGGTGTGGATGTCCTGGCGCAGCCGGGTCATGCGCCGGTTGGCGCTCTGCCAGGCCTCGGCACCCTCGCCCCACTCCCGCTCGATGTCCTGCAGGTGCCGTTCCAGGGTGACGCGGTGCACCACGGCCGAGGCGGCGGTCTCCGTCTCGACGGTGCGGCCGTCGACCCGCGCCGTCTCGGGGAAGTCGCCCACCGCCTTGCGCAGCCGGGTCTTCAGGCCGAGCGGGCCGCGCAGCTTCTCGCCGGCGGCGAGGCCGTCGCGCAGGGAGGTGGCCAGCCCCAGCGCCGTCGGCACGTCGTACGCCTCCAGGCCGCTGACCAGGGTGGAGCCGAGGGCCGCTGCCGCCTCCTCGACCGCGGTCAGGGCCGCCGTGGTACGTGCGTGCCGGTCACGGGTGCCGAGGTCCTGCCCGGCCATGACCTCGCGGCGCAGCGCTGCGGCCCAGTCGGCGGGCAGGGTGGACGCCGCGGCGGCCGCCGCCGTGAACCGGTCCAGGGCCGCTGCCAGCTGGTCCTGCTGCTCGACGGTCAGGCTGGACACGGCGTCGTCCAGACGCGAGGCGGAGCCGTCCCGGCGGAGCGCGGCGAGGCCGGCCTCGGCCTCCCGGACGGTCTCGACCGCCTCGGCGAACGCGGGTCCGGTGGGCAGGCACCCCGGATCGGGCAGCGCGGCGGTGACCGTGGCCGCGAGGGCGCGGTGCCGGTCGGTGAAGGCGAGGGCCGCGCGACGCAGGTCCGTCAGTGCTTCGGGGCCGAGCGTGGGCTCCTCCGCGGGGACGGCGCCGAGCCACTCGTACCGCGGGCGCTCGGCGGCGAGGCGTTCGGCGATACGGGTCAGGGTGCCCTCGTAGTCGCCGATCTCGGCCGGGTGGCGGTAGGTCTCCTGTTCCCGCAGGGCCCGCAGGGACTTGAGGGCGAGCGCCTGTGCGGAGCGCGCGGACCTGAGGCGCTCCTCGTGCTCCTGGATGCGCCGGCGGTAGGCGCGCGCGGAGAAGTCACCCTGCCGGTCGAGGATGGCTTTGACCGACTGTTCCAGTTCCTGCTGTCCGGCTCCGTCGTCGGTGCGGCTGACGCACAGTTCGCGGATGCTGGCGGGGAGTTTGTCCCGCAGGACCTTCAGGGCGCGGGCCGTGTGGCTGGTGATCAGGACGCGGTTGCCGTGGGCGAGCAGGTCGGTGACCAGGTTGGCGATGGTGTGGGTCTTGCCGGTGCCGGGCGGCCCCTGCACCACGACCAGGTCGCGGTCCCGCAGCCGCTCGGCGATGGTGCGCTGCTCGTCGTTGGAGGGCAGGGCGAAGTACAGCTCGGACCGGGCGCCGTGGGCCTGCGGAGAGTCGGGCTCGGGGTCGCCCAGCGGGCGGTCGCCGCCGGCTCCGGCGACGGCGCGGAGCAGCGCGGTGGGTTCGGCGCCCTGTTCGATGTGCAGGGCGACACCGCGCAGTGCCTCGAGCATGCTGCGCCGGGTGCGCTCCCTGAGCAGCAGCACGGGCGCGAAGCCGACGACCGGTACGACGGGGTCTCCCGTCGCGCGGTGCCGGACGGGTGAGGGGTCGTAGCGACCCGCTTCGTGGGCGGCGATGGTCCAGGTCCTGAGCGCGCGGTGCAGCTGGTCGGCGAGCATCGCGTCCGTGGTGTCGCCGGCGGCTTCCAGCTCCCGGCGGACCAGGGCGCGGATCTCGGCGCGCGCCTTCTGTCCGGCGTCGAGCATGGACTCCTCGAGGACCGGGCTGCCGTGCTCGGGGTCGGGTCCGACGGTGATGGCCCCGGTGTCGGGGTCGATGGCGATGACGGCCCGGCAGGTGACGAGGTGCCGGCGGATCGGCTCGCTCTGGGCGGACCAGGTCAGATGGCCGAAGCCGACGACGAGTTCGAAGCTCTCACCGAGTTCGGAGGCGTCCACGCACAGGCGGTAGAGGCGGTCGTAGGCGCGGACGACCGGTTTCGTGGCGCGGTCGCGCGCCGCCCACCTCTCCCACTGGCGTGACCAGGTGGCGTACTGCTCGTGCACGACGTCGCGGTGGGGGTGGTCGGCGAGGGCGACCGTGAGGTGCCCGGTGCGTGAACTGCCGCCCGCCGACACCTCGTCGGCAGGGATGTCCGCCTCGGCGCGGGGCGCGGGCGGCTCCTCCCGCCCGGAGTCGCGGATCTCCTGTCCGTCCAGCCAGTGGGCGAGGGGCAGGGGCGGGGTGGGCGGGTCGTGCCGTACGGGCCGGTCGGCCCGCAGCCACAACGGGGTGTCGCCGGGGACGGCTTCGGTGAGGAAGCAGGCGAACTGCTCGGGCAGATCCGCGAACCACATCTGGTGCCGGGCGTCGTCGTGGGTGCGTACCGGCCTGGTGCGGCTTTCGCCGACCTCCGCGAGATAGCGGAAGACGTGACGGACGACGTCGTCGGGCGTCGCGGCGGACACGGGCACGCTCACCTCGCTGAACTGGCGGAACCCACATGTGGAGGGATTGTGTGCATCCTATGGGGCGGGTCTGACACTCGTGCCCTTTCCGCCTGTTCCGGGCACACGCCGGCCCCGGAAGGCGAAGTGCCTTCCGGGGCCGGGCGGTTGTCTCACGCCTCGCGGGTGCCCGAGTACATCTCGTCGATCAGGGCCTTGTACGCCCGCTCGACCACCGGCCGCTTCAGCTTCAGGCTCGGGGTGATCTCGCCGTGCTCGACGTCCAGGTCGCGCGGCAGCAGCCGGAACTTCTTGATGGTCTGCCAGCGCTGCAGGCCCTCGTTGAGCTGCTTGACGTAGCCGTCGACCATCTCGACCGTCTGCGGGGCCGCGACGATCTCGGCGTACGACTTGCCCTCCAGGCCGTTCTCCTTGGCCCACTGCAGGATCGCGATCTCGTCGAGGGCGATGAGCGCGGTGCAGTAGTTCCGGTCGGCGCCGTGCACCAGGATGTTGGAGACGTACGGGCACACCGCCTTGAACTGGCCCTCGACCTCGGCCGGGGCGACGTACTTGCCGCCGGAGGTCTTGATGAGGTCCTTCTTGCGGTCGGTGATGCGCAGGTAGCCGTCGGGCGACAGCTCGCCGATGTCGCCGGTGTGGAACCAGCCGTCGCTCTCCAGCACCTCGGCGGTCTTCTCGGGCTGCTGGTGGTAGCCGTCCATGATGCCGGGGCCGCGCAGCAGGATCTCGCCGTCGTCCGCGATGCGCACCTCGCAGCCGGGCAGCGGCTTGCCGACGGTGCCGGTGCGGTAGGCCTCGCCCGGGTTGACGAAGGAGGCCGCGGAGGTCTCGGTGAGGCCGTAGCCCTCCAGGATGTGGATGCCGGCGCCGGCGAAGAAGTAGCCGATCTCGGGGGCCAGCGCGGAGGCGCCCGAGACACAGGCGCGCAGCCGGCCGCCGAAGGCCTCCCGCAGCTTGGAGTAGACGAGGGCGTCGGCGACCTTGTGCTTGGCGCCGAGGCCGAACGGCACGGCGTGGTTGCCGGTGCGGCGGAAGTTGTCCTGCGAGACCTTGGCGTACTCGCGGGCGACCTCGGCGGCCCACTGGAAGATCTTGTACTTGGCCCCGCCGCCCTCGCGGGCCTTGGCGGCGACGCCGTTGTAGACCTTCTCGAAGATGCGCGGCACGGCCGCCATGTACGTCGGCTGCACCACCGGAAGGTTCTCGATGATCTTGTCGACGCGGCCGTCGACGGCGGTGACGTGGCCGACCTCGATCTGGCCGGAGGTGAGGACCTTGCCGAAGACGTGGGCGAGCGGCAGCCACAGGTACTGCACGTCCTCGCCGCTGATCAGGCCGGTCGCGGCGATGGCCTTCGCCATGTACGCCCAGTTGTCGTGCGGCAGGCGCACACCCTTGGGGCGGCCGGTGGTGCCGGAAGTGTAGATGAGGGTGGCGAGCTGGTCCTTGCTGAGCGCGCCGACCCGCTCCTTGATCAGCTCGGGGTGCTTCTCCAGATAGGCGGTGCCGCGCTGCTCCAGCTCGGTGAGGGTGGTCACCCAGTCGTCGGTCTCGACGCCGGCCGGGTCGATGACGACGACCTTGGTCAGCGTGGGCAGCTCGGCGCGCTTCTCCACCGCCTTGGCGACCTGGGCCGCGTCCTCGGCGATCAGTACCCGGCTCTCGGAGTCGGAGAGGATGAACGCGGACTCGTCGGCATTGGTCTGCGGGTAGACGGTCGTGGTGGCGCCGCCCGCGCACATGATGCCGAGGTCGGCGAGGATCCACTCGACGCGGGTCGAGGAGGCGAGCGCCACCCGCTGCTCCGGCTGCAGACCCAGTTCGATGAGCCCGGCCGCGATCGCGTACACCCGCTGCGCCGCCTCGGCCCAGCTCAGCGACTTCCAGTCGTCGGGCCCCTGACCGGAGGCGGCCGGGACCGGATAGCGGTAGGCCTCGGCGTCCGGTGTGGCCGCCACGCGCTCCAGGAAGAGGGCCGCGACGGACGGCGGACGGTTCTCGATCAGGGTCTGTGTGTCGGTCACGACATCCTCCGGGGCCCGCGACAGTGCGGCTGGCTCAAGTGCGGCTGGGTTAACTCACGGGTGAGGTTCGGGCTTGTTGTTTAACTCGCGAGTAACTATCGAGCAGGGATCAGGGTAAGGCGCGACCGGCCGCTGCGTAAGGGGCATCGGCCTGTCACTTTCCACGCAGAGCGACGCTACGCACGCGTAGGGGCCCGCCATGCTTTCGCACGACGAGCCCCTGTTGTGCCCGGTTTGCGGACACAGCCCGCTGTAACCGTTGGTTACTTCTTGCCCTTGCCCGACCCCGCGCTGTCATCGCTGGACAGGACCGCGATGAAGGCCTCCTGCGGAACCTCCACGGAACCCACCATCTTCATCCGCTTCTTGCCTTCCTTCTGCTTCTCCAGCAGCTTCCGCTTACGGGAGATGTCACCGCCGTAGCACTTGGCGAGGACGTCCTTGCGGATGGCACGGATGGTCTCGCGGGCGATGACCCGGGAGCCGATGGCGGCCTGGATCGGCACCTCGAAGGCCTGCCGCGGGATGAGCTCGCGCAGCTTGGCGACGAGCCGCACCCCGTACGCGTACGCGGCGTCCTTGTGGGTGATCGCCGAGAAGGCGTCCACCTTGTCGCCGTGCAGCAGGATGTCGACCTTGACCAGGCTGGAGGTCTGCTCGCCGGTGGGCTCGTAGTCGAGGGACGCGTAGCCGCGGGTCTTGGACTTCAGCTGGTCGAAGAAGTCGAAGACGATCTCCGCGAGCGGGAGGGTGTAGCGGATCTCGACGCGGTCCTCGGAGAGGTAGTCCATGCCGAGCAGGGTGCCGCGCCGGGTCTGGCACAGCTCCATGATCGAGCCGATGAACTCGGTGGGCGCCAGGATGGTGGCGCGCACGACCGGCTCGTACACCTCGCCGATCTTCCCCTCGGGGAACTCGCTCGGGTTGGTGACGATGTGCTCGGTGCGGTCCTCCATGACCACGCGGTAGACCACGTTGGGCGCGGTGGCGATCAGGTCGAGGCCGAACTCGCGCTCCAGCCGCTCCCGGATCACGTCCAGGTGCAGCAGGCCGAGGAAGCCCACGCGGAAGCCGAAGCCGAGGGCCGCTGACGTCTCCGGCTCGTAGACCAGCGCGGCGTCGTTGAGCTGCAGCTTGTCGAGGGCCTCGCGCAGCTCCGGGTAGTCGGAGCCGTCCAGCGGATACAGACCCGAGAAGACCATCGGCTTCGGGTCCTTGTAGCCGCCGAGCGCCTCGGTGGCGCCCTTGGCCTGGCTGGTGACGGTGTCACCGACCTTCGACTGACGCACGTCCTTCACGCCGGTGATGAGGTAGCCCACCTCACCGACGCCCAGACCGTCCGCCGGGAGCATCTCGGGCGAGCTGACGCCGATCTCCAGCAGTTCGTGGGTCGCGCCGGTCGACATCATCTTGATGCGCTCGCGCTTGTTGAGCTGGCCGTCGATGACACGGACGTAGGTCACGACACCGCGGTAGGAGTCGTAGACCGAGTCGAAGATCATCGCGCGGGCCGGCGCATCGGCGACCCCGACCGGCGCCGGGATCTCCTTGACGACCTTGTTCAGCAGCGCGTCGACGCCGAGGCCGGTCTTGGCGGAGACCTTCAGCACGTCCGACGGGTCGCAGCCGACCAGGTTCGCCAGCTCCTCGGCGAACTTCTCCGGCTGCGCGGCCGGCAGGTCGATCTTGTTCAGCACGGGGATGATCGTGAGGTCGTTCTCCATCGCCAGGTAGAGGTTGGCGAGGGTCTGCGCCTCGATGCCCTGGGCGGCGTCGACGAGGAGGATGGTCCCCTCGCAGGCGGCCAGCGACCGCGAGACCTCATAGGTGAAGTCGACGTGCCCCGGGGTGTCGATCATGTTGAGGATGTGCGTCGTGCCCTGGTCGGGGCCCTCGGTCGGGGCCCAGGGCAGACGCACCGCCTGGGACTTGATCGTGATGCCGCGCTCGCGCTCGATGTCCATCCGGTCGAGGTACTGAGCACGCATCTGCCGCTGCTCGACCACACCGGTCAGCTGGAGCATCCGGTCGGCGAGCGTGGACTTGCCGTGGTCGATGTGCGCGATGATGCAGAAATTGCGGATCAGAGCCGGGGCGGTACGGCTCGGCTCGGGCACATGGTTAGGGGTCGCGGGCACGCAGGGTCCTGTCTCTTGAGGCGCCTTATGCCTCGGGTCGGATCGATACGTAGTCTCCATGGTCCCACGCGAAGGGACCGGGGACCGTTTTGGGCCGCCCGGAGGGCCACTGGTACTGTAGATGGCTGTGCCTCATGCCCTCTCAGCGCGAGGCACGAACAGAAAATTTTTGGATCACCGGTACGGGACCCGAGCGGCCCCGCACCAGAACCTGAAAAGGCTCCTTCGTGGCGAACATCAAGTCCCAGATCAAGCGGATCAAGACCAACGAGAAGGCTCGGCTGCGCAACAAGGCCGTCAAGTCCTCCCTGAAGACCGCGATCCGCAAGGCCCGTGAGGCCGCTGCCGCGGGTGACGTCGAGAAGGCCACCGAGCTGCAGCGCGCTGCCGCGCGTGCGCTCGACAAGGCCGTCTCGAAGGGCGTCATCCACAAGAACCAGGCCGCCAACAAGAAGTCGGCGCTTGCTTCCAAGGTCACGTCCCTCAAGGGCTGAAACTCCCTTCTGATCTGACCGCCGGAAGGACCCAGAGCGGGCCCTCTCTCATCCGCTCCCGTCCGGCACCCCAGAGCCTGTTCGCGGCCTGCGTTCGCCACGCGGGAACGGGCTCGCCAGCTTGGTCCGAGGCCCCGGTGCCCTCCCTTCCCCAGGGTGGGCGGCGGGGCCTTCGGCATGGCCGCCCCGGGCCTTCGCGTCACGACCAGAAGGCGTTGTTCCTGTCGATGTCCGGTACGCACTCGTCGATGTCGGTGATCTTGTCCCCGACGATCCTGAGGACGAGGCATCCCTCCTCCCCGTAGCGCTTGTCCCCGCGTTCCGCGGTGACGTGGTGCAGGGCCACGACATGCCCCCGGCCGTCGACGAACACGCTGCGCAGCTGGAGGCGCAGACTGCCGCCACTGTCCTGGAAGAGCTTGCCGTACATCTTGATCACGGCGTCCCGGCCCTTGAAGTCGCCGGAGAGCGGATGGCTGCCGGGCGCGTGATAGGTCACGTCCGCCGTCATCAGCTCCCGCAGGGCGTCCATGTCGGCTCGGAAGAAGGCGTCGTAACCCTTACGGACCAGGGCTGCGTGCGGATGTTCAGCCATGTCGATCGCCACCTTCCAGTGTTTCGGCGATGTACGGCTGACAGCTCCGATTCTCCTCGCCGACGGCCACCGGGCGACTGGATCACCGCTCCGGCCGGAGGCTCAGCCCCGCCCTCTGGACCGCGCGGCCCGGGCGATCGTCACGACCGCCTTCTCCAGCGCGTACTCGGGGTCGTCACCGCCGCCCTTCACGCCCGCGTCGGCCTCGGCGACCGCCTGCAGCGCCACGGCCACCCCGTCCGGCGTCCAGCCCCGCATCTGCTGGCGCACACGGTCGATCTTCCACGGCGGCATGCCCAGCTCACGGGCGAGATCGGCGGGCCGGCCGCCGCGCGCCGACGACAGCTTCCCGATCGCCCGCACCCCCTGGGCCAGCGCGCTGGTGATCATCACCGGGGCCACCCCGGTGGCCAGCGACCACCGCAGCGCCTCCAGCGCCTCCGCCGTACGACCCTCCACCGCCCGGTCGGCGACGGTGAAGCTGGACGCCTCGGCCCGCCCCGTGTAGTACCGCCCGACGACGGCCTCGTCGATCGTCCCCTCGACGTCGGCGACGAGCTGCGCCACCGCCGAGGCCAGCTCGCGCAGGTCGCTGCCGATCGCGTCGACCAGCGCCTGGCACGCCTCGGGCGTGGCCGACCGCCCGAATCCCCGGAACTCGCCTCGCACGAACGCCAGCCGGTCCGCCGGCTTGGTCATCTTCGGGCAGGCCACCTCCCGCGCCCCGGCCTTGCGCGCGGCGTCCAGCAGGCCCTTGCCCTTCACACCGCCCGCATGCAGCAGCACGAGGGTGATCTCCTCCGCGGGCGCCCCGAGGTACGCCTTCACGTCCTTGACCGTGTCGGCCGAGAGATCCTGGGCGTTGCGTACGACCACGACCTTGCGCTCGGCGAAGAGCGAGGGACTCGTCAGCTCGGCGAGCGTGCCGGGCTGCAACTGGTCCGGGGTCAGGTCCCGTACGTCCGTGTCGGCGTCGGCGGCCTTCGCGGCGGCCACCACCTCCTGCACGGCACGGTCGAGCAGGAGGTCCTCCTGGCCCACGGCAAGGGTCACCGGGGCGAGAGGGTCGTCATTCGCAGTCTTCCTGGCCATCGCCTACAGCATCCCACGCGGCACTGACAACGAACCGGCCGCGCGCTCCGACCGGTCCCGGACCACCCCCGGAGCCGGCCCCGGGGTCACGGCTCCTCGCGCCAGCCGTCCCACTCGCCCGCGAAGGCGTCCAGTTCGGCGGGGTCCAGGCGTCCGTCCTCGTCGTGCAGGACCAACAGCCACTGGGCGTCCTCCGCGTCGTCCTCGCCGGCCAGGGCGTCCCGGACGAGCTGGGGCTCCTCGTCGACGGCGAAGCGCTCCCCGAGCGCCTCGGCCGCCTCCTCGGCGGCATCGCGGTCGGGCAGCACCAGCACGTGTCTCACATCGCTCACCGCCCCATTCTCCGGCACCCGCCGCACACCGAACGGCCAGGTCAGCCCTTCCGAATCAGTCGTTCCGATGCCGCACGGTCGGCACCCGGCTCAACCCGATCCCGAACCGCTCCCGGTACACCGCCAGCACCTCCTCGTCCGTCCCCGGTTCCGTTGTCTCCTTCCTCCCGTCGGGGGCCGTCGTCGTCAACGCCCGGCCGCTGACGGTGATCCGCCCGCCGTCCTCCGTCACCCGCGAGCACACCAGGGACCGGGTGAAGTGCGACTGCGGCGAGGTGCTGTGCCACCAGGCCCCGGCCGCGAAGTCCCCGAGCGCGCGGGGCCGCGTCTCCAGCCGGTACTGCGGCCTGCCGTTGCGTACGACGTCCAGGTCCGGGGCCGCGGCCGAGTCACCCCCGCCACCGAGCACCCCGGCGGGGTCCGGGCCGGCCTCCGCCACCCGGAACGTCCCGCCGGGATCATGCTGCTCCGCACGCTCCGCGAAGGCCAGCGGATAGTGGCTGTGTGCCCCGAACCCGACGTCGGCGAGCCAGTCCCCGCCGTCCGCCGTCCGCACCCGCAGCGCGAGATGGTCGTACGGGATGCCGAGGCGCCCCTCGTCCCCGTACACCCGCGCCGCCAGCAGCTGGACGTCTTATCCGAGGGCGGCGAGCAACGCCCCGAACGCGCCGTTGAGTTCGTAGCAGAAGCCGCCCCGTCGCCCCTCGACCACCTTGTCCAGCAGCCGCTTCTCCTCCAGCACGATCTCCTCGCCGAGGTGGATGGACAGGTTCTCGAAGGGCACGGTCCGCAGATGGCGCAGGTGCAGCTCGCGCAGGGCCTCGGTGGTGGGCTGCGGCGGGCGGGCGGCACCGAGGCGGCCGAGATAGGCGTCTGCCTGTGCTGGGTTCATGCACCCAGTCTGGGCGAACACCCGCCCTCAGTCTCTCGCCGAACCCTCAGTCTCTCGCCACCCGCACCTCCCCGTCCGTCCCGCCGCCGCCGACCGCGAGCGCCCCGTCCCGGTCCGTGCGCAGGACCACCGCCCCGCCGGCCCGCAGCGCGGCGACGGTCGCCGGTGCCGGGTGGCCGTAGGGGTTGTCGGCGCCGCAGGAGATGAGCGCCACCCGCGGGGCCGCCAGCCGTATCAGGTCCGGATCCTGATAGGCCGAGCCGTGGTGGGCCACCTTCAGCACGTCCACTCCCGCCAGCCGGGCCGCTGCCGGGGAGTGCAACAGGGCCTGCTGAGACGGGGGTTCGAGGTCCCCGAGAAGCAGCATCCGCAGTCCGCCGGACCGGACGAGCAGGGTGACACTGGCGTCGTTCGGTCCGTCCGGCTCCGGTACCGCGGCCTGCCCCGGGGCCGGGTCGGCGGGTGGCCACAGCACCCGCCAGGCCAGCGGTCCGCTGCGGCGCTCCTCGCCGGCCACGGCCCGGGTGAGCGGGATGTGCCGCTCGGCCGCCTCCCTTCGCACGAACTCGGCCTGATCCGCCGGTTCTTCGAAGTCCGTCGTCTCGATCGCGGCCACCGAGCGGCCCCGCAGGACACCGGGCAGCCCCGCGACGTGGTCGGCGTGGAAGTGGGTCAGGACGACCAGGGGGATGCGGGTGATGCCCAGCTCCCGCAGGCAGTGGTCGACCAGCGCGGGGTCGGGTCCGGTGTCCACGACCACCCCGGCCCCCTCGCCGGCCGCCAGTACGGTCGCGTCGCCCTGCCCGACGTCGCACATCGCGTACCGCCAGCCCGGCGGCGGCCAACCCGTGATCACCCGGGTCAGCGGCGCCGGCCGCATCACCACCAGCAGGAGCAGCACACCGAGCGCACCGCACCACCAGGGGTGCCGCAGCAGGCGCCGGCCGGCCAGGACGACGGCCACGGTGACCGCCGCGAGCAGCAGCGCCCCGGGCCAGCTCCCCGGCCAGTCCACTCCCGCGCCGGGCAACGCCGCCCCCGTCCGGGCGATCTGCGCGATCCATCCGGCGGGCCAACCGGCGCACCAGGCCAGCACCTTGGCCGGCGGCATCGCCACCGGCGCCGTGGCGAGCGCGGCGAACCCCAGCACGGTGGCCGGAGCGACCGCCACCTCGGCCAGCAGATTGCAGGGCACCGCCACCAGACTCACCCGGGCCGACAGCACCGCCACGACCGGCGCGCACACGGCCTGTGCGGCGGCGGCCGCGGCCAGCCCCTCGGCGAGCCGGGCCGGCACCCGGCGCCGCTGCAGCGCCTCGCTCCAGCCGGGCGCCAGCACGAGCAGCGCACCGGTGGCCAGCACGGAGAGCAGGAAGCCGAAGCTGCGGGCCAGCCAGGGGTCGTACAGCACCAGCAGGAGAACAGCCGTGGCCAGCGCCGGGACCAGGGATCTGCGGCGCCCCGTCGCCAGGGCGAGCAGGGCGACCGCGCCACAGGCCGCGGCCCGCAGCACGCTGGGGTCGGGCCGGCACACGATCACGAAGCCGAGCGTGAGCGCTCCCGCGAGCAGGGCGGTGGCCCGCAGCGAGAGCCCCAGGCGCGGGGCGAGTCCACGGCGCTCGACGCGCTGGGCGAGACCGGGCGGCCCGATCAGCAACGCGAGCAGAATCGTGAGGTTGCTGCCCGAGACGGCGAGGGTGTGCGCCAGGTCCGTCTCCTTGAAAGCGTCGTCCAGTTCGGGTGTGATCCGGGAGGTGTCGCCGACGACCAGCCCGGGAAGCAGCGCCCGGGCGTCCGCCGGCAGTCCTTCGGTCGCCTCCCGCAACCCGGCCCTGAGCCGGCCCGCCAGCCGCTGCGGCCCGCTCGGCCCCGTGACTAGCTCCGGAACGGGCTCGCTCCGCACCCGCAGCACGGCCGCTGTCCGGTCACCGCCCACCAGAGCGGGCGCCAGCCGGGCGTTCACGCGCAGCCGGGTGGACGGCAGCAGCCCGAGCCAGCCCGGGCGTGCACCGCTGGTGCCCCGCACACCGGCCGCGTCCCCCGTGGGAGGGGCGCGTGGCGCGGCCACGTCCGTGTCGACGACCATCAGCACGGGAGTCCGCGTCCGTACCCCGGCCCCGTCGTCCTCCGCCACGCGCCGCACTTCCGCCCTGGCCAGCACCGCCACGGGCGCCGCGTGATCACCCCGCACCCGTGGCCTGCTCAGCCAGGGGTCGCCGGTCAGCTCGACCTCGACGGTCACGGTCGCGAACCGCCGCGCCAGCTCGGGCACCGGCCCGCGCCGCACATCCGCCCCGTGCAGCCCGGCGGAGGCGGCGGCCGCGGCCACGCACAGGAGCACGGCTGCGACCGGGGCGCGGGCCCAGGCGAACCGGGCGGGCGGCCCGACCGGCCTCCCCCACCGCCGGGCCGACAGCAGGACTGCTCCGGCGAGCAGACAGGCCAGAGCGATGCCGGCACTCCAGCCCGGCGGAGCATCGAGGACCAGGGCAGCCGTCGCCCAGGCCGCGAGTGCCGGGGGCACCAGGCGGAGGTCGGTCGCGGTCGGCGGCGGCTGCTCGGAAGGCCCGCTCATGGCTGCACCATGGTCCGCAGGTCGGCGAAGCGGCGGTCGCCGATGCCGTTGACCTGGCGCAGCTCGTCGACCGAGCGGAAGCCGCCGTGCCGGGTGCGGTAGTCGATGATGTGCTGGGCCAGCACAGGGCCGACCCCGGGCAGGGTGTCCAGCTGGTCCACGGTCGCCGTGTTGAGGGAGACCGGGGCCGCCGGTCCCGTCCCCACCGGTCCGGAACCCGCACCGCCGCCGGGCCCGGGCGGGGCGGCCGCCGCTCCTGCGGACGCACCGACCAGGATCTGCTCGCCGTCCACCAGGAAACGGGCCCGGTTGAGCCCCTCGGTACTCACCCCCGGTCGCACCCCGCCCGCCGCCCGCAACGCGTCCGCCACCCGCGAGCCGGCCGGCAGCCGCCGGATCCCCGGCCTGCGCACCTTGCCGCCGACGTCGACGACGATCTCCCCGCCCGGCTTCGCCGGGGCGCTCACCGCACCACCGGACTTCGCGCCCTCCTCCTTCCCGGCGAACGGCGCCTCGGCACGCACCACTTGGGGAGCGCTCACGGTCTGTGTCCGCCCGGACCAGAAGTGCTGGACGGCGAACACGGCGGCCACCACGAGCACCACGGTGAGCGCGACCACTCCCCGCCGCTCCACCCCGCACCGCACCTGCAACCACACCGGCAACCGCTCCCGCAGAGCGACCCCGGCCCGCTCCCGCAGGCCCGGCAGGACGGGCTCCGCCGTGTCCGATTGGTCTGCCGGACCGGCCGGTTGCTCCGCGGACACCGCAGCCGACCCCAGCTCGGTGGACAGCACACGAGCCTCGGCGAGTTCGGGTGACGCCGTACTCACGCCTGACGCCGATCCCGTTGCCGTCCCCACCCCGGGCGCCACCCGCGTCGCCGTCCTCGACCCGGGCGCCGCCCCCACCCCCATCGCCGTACGCGCCGGCTGCTGCCTCTCCGGCGGCGCGTTCCCCGACTCCCGCCACTGCGCGGCTCGTTCGCCGAAGAGGAGTTCCGCACGGCGGCGCAGCTCCTCCGCGGGTGCGGGAACGCGGTGACGGGCGCGGCGACGGTCGGCTGGGTGGCGGCGGATGCGCCCGTCGGAGGTGGGGCCACGGCCCGGTCCGCTGGTCGGGGTGGCGGTGCGTGAGCGTGATCGAAGTGCCATGCGACGAGGATGGAACATCTCGCCACTTCACGATGATCTTGGTCAATTCCCGGGGATCACCGCCCGGTTGTGGAGAACTCCACCACTCGCACGAGTGACAGCGGCCCGGGAAACGGGGGTGTCAGCGCGGCGAGACGACCGCTCCCAGCAGCCCGGGCCCGGTGTGCGCCCCGATCACCGCTCCGACTTCGCTGACATGCAGATCGGCCAGCCCGGGCACCCGCTCCCTCAGCCGGTCGGCGAGGGCGGCGGCCCGCTCGGGGGCGGCGAGATGGTGGACGGCGATGTCGACGTCGGCGCCGCCCGCCCGGTCGGCCACGATCTCCTCGAGGCGGGCGATCGCCTTGGACGCCGTACGGACCTTTTCCAACAGCTCGATGCGGCCACCGTCCAGCTGGAGCAGCGGCTTGACGGCCAGTGCGGAACCGAGCAGGGCCTGTGCGGCGCCGATGCGACCGCCGCGGCGCAGATAGTCGAGCGTGTCGACGTAGAAGTAGGCGGAGGTGCCCGCGGCCCGCTTCTCGGCCGCCGTCACGGCCTCGTCCACCGTGCCGCCGGCCTCCGCGGCCTCGGCCGCGGCGAGCGCGCAGAAGCCCAGTGCCATCGCGACCATCCCGGTGTCCACCACCCGTACCGGTACCGGTGCCTCACGCGCCGCGAGGACCGCCGCGTCGTAGGTGCCGGACAGCTCGGCGGACAGATGCAGGGAGACGATGCCGCTCACGCCGGACTCGGCGACCCTGCGGTAGGTCTCCGCGAACATCTGGGGGCTGGGGCGGGAGGTGGTGACCGGGCGCCGCTTCTGGAGCGCCTGGGCCAGGGAACGGGTCGAGATCTCGGTGCCCTCTTCGAGCGCCTGGTCGCCGAGGACCACGGTCAGGGGCACCGCTGTGATGCCGTGACGCTCCATCGTCCGCGGCGGCAGGTAGGCCGTTGAATCGGTGACGATAGCGACATGGCGGGACATGAGCTGGAGGTTACCTGCCGTAGCGCTCACGCGGCAGCCCAGCCCCTGTCTGCCGGTCCGGAAGCGGACCGGTCATGTGGTGCTCTCCGGGCGCGGCTTCTTCTGCCAGGGGTAGGAGGGGCGCTGCGTCGGCGGGGTGATCGCCCGGGTCGCCGGCTCATCGGCGGTGCGGGAGCCGGGTGTTTCCTGCCAGGTCTGCTGCCGTGCCTCGGGGCCGCCGGCGGCGGCCGGGGCGTCGGGCCACGGCGGGGGCGCCGGTGTGGGCTCGTCCCGCGTCCAGTGGCGAAGGGCCCCGGCTTCGACGTCGATCTGGGCGCTGAGCGAGTCCAGGTCGTCCTCGGAGAAGCGGCGGGCCCGGTCCCGGGCGGCCCAGCGCAGGGAGTCGGCGGACTTGGTGATGCGCTCGGTGCGGCTGCGCAGCTCGGGCAGCCGTGCGGCGAGCGTGGCCCGGTCCGGCTCGGACTCCAGGCGCTTGAGGTCGGCGTCCAGCTCACGGCCGTGGGCGCTGAGCCGCTCGAAGAGGCCGAGGGACTCCTTCAGCGACTCGTCCTCGGGCGCGCCCGCGTACAGCGCTTCCTGGGTGGCGCGCATCGAGGTGCGCAGCGAGAGCCGCAGCTGGGCGATCTCCCCGGCGGGGCCGACCTGGGCGAAGGACTTGGCACGCAGGGTGTGGTCCTCGACCGTGCGTCTGGCCTGCGCGATCGTACGGTCCACTCCCCGCTTGGCGGCGCCGAACGCCTTGATCGTGACGAAGGCGCCGAGGCCGACGAAGAGCAGGAAGAACAGGGCGAACACGGTGATCACTGCTTCCATGACGCTCCTCCTCCGCCGGATGCGGCACGAGCCGCTGTGCTCTCAACGGTAAACGCAGCGGGCAGGCCCGGAGTTCCAGAAAAACCCCGAACCTGCCCGTAGGGGACTACCCCGACGCCGGATTCCCCCGGCGCCCGGGGCCCCGGGTGTTCCGGTATCGGTAGTCGGCCGTCCGCTCGGACCCCGTCCTAGGCCGGAACGATGTTGACCAGCTTCGGCGCCCGCACGATCACCTTGCGGATGCCCGCGCCGTCCAGCGCCGCGACGACCTTCTCGTCGGACAGCGCCACCTTCTCCAGCTCCTCCTCGGAGATGGCCGGCGGCACCTCCAGACGGGCCTTGACCTTGCCCTTGATCTGCACGACACAGGTCACGGTCTCGTCCACCACGTACCGCGGGTCGGCGACCGGGAAGTCCTGGTGGACGACCGAGTCGGTGCGGCCCAGCTTGCGCCACAGCTCCTCGGCGATGTGCGGGGACAGCGGGGCGACCATCAGGACCAGCGGCTCGGCGACCGACCGCGGCACGGCGCCCCCACCCTTGGTCAGGTGGTTGTTCAGTTCGGTGACCTTGGCGATGGCGGTGTTGAAGCGCAGGCCCTCCAGGTCCTGGCGCACACCGTCGATCGCCTTGTGCAGGGCACGCAGCGTGTCCTCGCCGGGCTCGGCGTCGGTGACGGTGACCTCGCCGGTGTTCTCGTCGACGATGTTGCGCCACAGCCGCTGCAGCAGCCGGAACTGGCCGACCACCGCGCGCGTGTCCCAGGGCCGGGAGACGTCCAGCGGGCCCATCGCCATCTCGTACAGGCGCAGCGTGTCCGCGCCGTACTCGGCGGCGATCTCGTCCGGAGTCACCGCGTTCTTCAGGGACTTGCCCATCTTGCCCAGCAGCCGGGTGACCCGCTCGCCCTCGTAGTAGTACGCGCCGTCGCGCTCCTCCACCTCGGCGGCCGGCACGGCGATGCCGCGGCTGTCGCGGTAGACGAAGGCCTGGATCATGCCCTGGTTGAACAGCTTGTGGAACGGCTCCGCGGAGGAGACGTACCCCAGGTCGTACAGGACCTTGGACCAGAAGCGGGCGTACAGCAGGTGCAGCACGGCGTGCTCGGCGCCGCCGACGTACAGGTCGACACCGCCGTGCGGCTGACCCTCGCGCGGGCCCATCCAGTACTGCTCGATCTCGGGATCGACCAGCTTCTCGCTGTTGTGCGGGTCCAGGTAGCGCAGCTCGTACCAGCAGGAACCGGCCCAGTTGGGCATGGTGTTGGTCTCGCGCCGGTACTTCTTCGGCCCGTCGCCCAGGTCCAGGGTGACGTTGACCCACTCCTCGTTGCGCGACAGCGGCGTCTCGGGCTGGGTGTCGGCGTCGTCCGGGTCGAAGGTGCGCGGCGAGTAGTCCTCGACCTCCGGCAGCTCCAGCGGCAGCATCGACTCGGGCAGCGAGTGGGCGATGCCGTCCTCGTCGTAGACGATCGGGAAGGGCTCGCCCCAGTAGCGCTGGCGGCTGAACAGCCAGTCGCGCAGGCGGAAGTTGACGGTGCCTTCGCCGATGCCCTTGCGCGCCAGCCACTCGGTGACGCGCGCCTTGGCCTCGGCGACGGGCAGGCCGTCCAGGGAGATCTCGTCGTTGGCGGAGTTGATGATCTTCGCGTCGTACGACCCGAAGGCGTCCTCCCACGTCGAGGTGTCGGTGCCCCGGCCGTCGGTCGGCTCGACGATGCAGTGGATCGGCAGCTCGAAGGCGCGCGCGAACTCGAAGTCGCGCTGGTCGCCCGCCGGGACGGCCATGATCGCGCCGGTGCCGTAGCCCATCAGGACGTAGTCGGCGATGAAGACCGGGATCCGCTCGCCGTTGACCGGGTTGGTCGCGTACGCGCCGACGAAGACGCCGGTCTTGTCCTTGGCCTCGGCCTGGCGCTCGACGTCGGACTTCGAGGCGGCCTGCGCGCGGTAGGCGGCGACGGCCTCGGCCGGGGTGGCGTGGCCGCCGGTCCACACGTCGTGGGTGCCCTCCGGCCAGGCGGCCGGGGTGAACTTGTCGACCAGCGGGTGCTCGGGGGCCAGCACCATGTAGGTCGCGCCGAACAGGGTGTCCGGGCGGGTGGTGAAGACCGTGATGCGCTCGCCGTCGATCGGGAAGTCGACGCGGGCACCCTCGCTGCGGCCGATCCAGTTGCGCTGCTGCAGCTTGATGGCCTCGGGCCAGTCCAGCTCCTCCAGGTCGTCCAGCAGCCGGTCCGCGTAGGCGGTGATGCGCATGTTCCACTGGCGCAGCTTGGCCTTGAAGACCGGGTAGTTGCCGCGCTCGGAGCGGCCGTCGGCGGTGACCTCCTCGTTGGCCAGCACGGTGCCCAGGCCGGGGCACCAGTTGACGGGCGCGTCGGAGGCGTAGGCCAGGCGGTACTCGCCCAGGACCTCGGAGCGCTCGGCGCCGGTCAGCTGGTTCCACGCGCGCCCGTGGTCGCCCGGTACGGCGCGCTCACCGGACTCGAACTGGGCGATCAGCTCGGAGATCGGGCGGGCCTTGCGGGCCTCGTCGTCGTACCAGGAGTTGAAGATCTGCAGGAAGATCCACTGGGTCCACTTGTAGTAGTCCGGGTCGATCGTGGCGAACGACCGGCGCTTGTCGTGACCCAGACCCAGCCGGCGCAGCTGGGCCTTCATGTTCTCGATGTTGGCCTCGGTGGACACGCGCGGGTGCGTGCCGGTCTGCACGGCGTACTGCTCGGCGGGCAGGCCGAAGGCGTCGAAGCCCAGGGTGTGCAGGACGTTGTGGCCGGTCATGCGCTGGAACCGGGCGTAGACGTCGGTGGCGATGTAGCCCAGCGGGTGACCGACGTGCAGGCCCGCACCCGAGGGGTACGGGAACATGTCCATGATGAACTTCTTGGGCCGGGCGGCCAGCTCGGCGTCGCCGGCCAGGTCACCCTTCGGGTTCGGTGCCGCGTAGGTGCCGTCGACGTCCCAGAAGTCCTGCCAGCGTGCCTCGATCTCGGCAGCCAGGGCGGCCGTGTAGCGGTGCGGCGCGGCCACCTCGGCGGGGGCAGCGGGGTTCGTCTCGCTCATGATCCTCAAAGCTCCATCGATCGTCTCTGCCTGCGGCTGTGTCCTTGAGAAACGAAAAAACCCCTCGCACAGGAGGGGACGCCGCGCCGATGCCGACCCACCCGGCTCGGCCGGGGGTCGGTACTGATCAGCGCGGCCCGCTAAGCAGAAGGCGTACGGCACGCATGGCGCTAGGGTACCGCAGCCCTTGAGCAAGCGGCGACGAACGTCCGTATGCCATGTGGACATGCCACGAACCCGACCAGAACTGAACGAAGGTCAAGGATTACTTCGCGTAACACCCACTAAAGGGCATCGACACGGTCGCATTGTCCTTTGATAACAACGCAATAACTCAAACCTCGTACTGATCGGTATGGCGCCACCTAGAGTTCGGCAGCGGGACCGCCTTCCCGAAACTGCTCGGAGTTGCCCCCATGAACCCTCGTCGTAGTAACAGCTCACTCCCCAAGCCGGGCCGGTCGGCCTATGGGGTGGCGACTGCTGTCGTCCTGCTGCTCATACCCGTGGTTGTGGTGTACGGAAGCGGCTGGCTCCAGGACTTCCTGAACTTCGGTGCCGGCGTCCTGTCGCTCGTCAGCCTCACCAGTTCGGTGATCTGGGGTCTGGTCACGCAGGACCGGCTCATCCTCAACACCCGTCAGCGGATCGTCGCCCAAGCCATCCACCGGGTGCTCGCGGTGGCCTCGATCGCGTTCCTCCTGGTGCACATCACGATCAAGCTGGCCCTGGGACACACCGTCCTGATCGCAGCGCTGATCCCCTTCAGCCTCGGCGTCGCCGGCAGCGGGGGGCTGATCGGCCTCGGCTCGCTGGCCGCCCTGCTCATGATCTTCGTGGGCGTCACCGGCGCGCTGCGCAACCAGTTCGCCTCCCCGGCCCCGGTGGCGGCGCGCTGGCGCGCCATGCACATGCTGGCCTACCCGGCCCTGTGCGCGGCGCTGATCCACGGCCTGTTCGCGGGGCGCGCAGCGAAGCCGTTCTTCATGATCTCGTACGAGTTGTGCCTGGTCGGCATCATGGCGGCGCTCGCGCTGCGGGCCGCGCCGCGCCCGTTCAAGCGCAAGGTCGCCGACCGGATCGTCGCGCTCATCGGCAGCGAGGAGCGGCAGGGCCTCGAGGGCCTGGAGGCGAGCCGTTCCCGGGTCGCCGAGTCCGGCCTGCAGGGCTTCGAGGGCCGACGCGAGCCGAAGGCCGCGCCGGCCGAGAGGCCGGCCCCCGCCGCCTCGCCGCTGTACCAGACCCCCGCGAGCCCGGCATCCGAGCCCGCGTCCGGCTTCGCGGCGGCCTACCGCGCGGTGTCCACTCCGGGCTCCCAGCAGCAGCCGTTCGCCACCGGCCAGACCACACGCATGGACCTGCCGCTGGATCTGCAGGCCACGGAGGCGATGCCGCGCGTGGACGGCCCGTCCAGCACCTCGGGCAGCTGGCCGATCCCGTCCCCGCCGCCGGTCGGCGAGGCCCCGCCGTCGGCGTACGACCCGCTCCAGGACACGGGATACACCATCCCGGTCTATGGCAATACGGGCACCGGTGGATACAGCGGGAGTGACATGTACGACACCGGTGAGACGAACAACCTCTACGGCACGTACAACTCGGGTGACACGTTCAACAGCGGTCCCGCCACAGAACCAAACCCCGGCACCTCGTACGAGACGCCGGGTTCGGGCGAACCTTGGAACACGCCTTCCGGAGGCTATAGGTGAACGAGGCCCTGCCCGACGTACCCGAAGTCCGCGTGGTCGGACTTCCGCAGCTCACGTCGGGCTTCGACCTTGTGGAGCGGCTCGACCTGCCCATGCACCTGAAGGTGCACGGGCCGCTCGACCCGCTGAGCGGTGAGAAGCTCGCCCAACTCGCCGAGGCCATCAACCTCAAGGGCCGCGGCGGCGCGGGCTTCCCCTTCCACAAGAAGCTGCGCTCGGTCGCCGAGTCCGCCATCAAGCGGGGGGTGCGGCCGGTCGTCGTCGTCAACGGCAGTGAGGACGAACCGGCCTGCCGCAAGGACACGGTGCTCATCAACCGTGCCCCGCACCTCATCCTGGACGGCGCCCTGCTGTGCGCCGAGGCGCTCGGTGCCCGCACACTCGTGATCGGCGTCACCCGGGAGTCCACCCAGCGCTCCATGGAGGCCGCGCTCGCCGAGCGCGGCCTGAGCAACAGCCGCAGATCGGCACTGCGCGCGTGGGTGCAGCGCAACCCCGTGCGTATGGTCACCGGCGCCGCCGCGTCGCTGATCCGCTCGGTCGACGGCGGCCCGGCGATCCCGCCCGGCCGCAAGATCAGCGCCTCGCAGTCCGGCGTCGGCGGGGCGCCCACCCTGCTGTCGAACGCGGAGACGTTCGCGCAACTGGCCATCGCCGCCCGCATCGGCCCCGAGCGCTACGGCAACACCGGTCTGTACGACGAGCCGGGCACCGTCATGCTGACGGTCTCCGGCGCGGTCGCCCGACCGATGGTGCTGGAGGTCCCCACGGGCGTGCCGCTGCGCTACGTCCTGCAGCTGGCCGGCGCCCCGCCGGTGCCGCAGGGCGTGCTGACCGGCGGCTACCACGGCAAGTGGATCGACGCGGCCACGGTCAACGAGGCGATCGTCTCCCGCAACTCCCTGGATGCGGTGGGCGGCGCGCTGGGCGCGGGCGCGATCCTGCCGATCACTCAGGAGACCTGCCCGCTGGGCGAGTCCCTGCGCGTGGCCCAGTGGCTGGCCGAGGAGAGCGCCGGCCAGTGCGGCCCCTGTTATCTCGGGCTGCCCGCCGCCGCGCGCGGTATGGAGGACATCCTCAACGGCGGCGGCCCCGCCGCCCTTGAGGCGCTGAAGCAGGTCGCGAAGAACGTGAAGCGGCGCGGGGCGTGTTCGCACCCCGACGGCTCCGCGATGTTCCTGGAGTCGACCATCAAGGCATTCACCGACGACCTGGCCGCGCACGTCCTCGGAAACGGCTGCGGACGGCCCGTGGAGGGCGTTCTGCCGCTCTTCGAGGGAGGCAGGGCCCCTGCGGGCATCGCGGGCGGCGGAGAGCCCGAGGAGAGCGGCTCCAGCCGCCAGAAGATCTACGTCGACTGGACACTGTGCCGGGGCCACGGCCTGTGCGCCGACATCCTCCCGGAGGTCTTCGAACTGGGCGCGGACGGTTTCCCGACCGTGGCGCAGGCACAGGTGCCGCGCTACGCGGAGGCGAAGGCACTGCGCGCGGTGCGCCGCTGCCCGGCACTGGCGCTGCGCATCGAGGAGGACACGCGCGGGCAGGCGCCCTCCCGCAACCTGCCCGTCCTGTCCCAGGGCCGCGGCCGCCGCGCCCTCGGACGCTGAGCGAAGCCGGAGGCGGTCACCCGAGCCGGGTGACCGCCTCCGGTCTGCCCACCCCGGAGAACCCGGAAAACCCGGGCCGCCCGGAAAACCCAGGACGCCCGGGACGCCCGGGACGCCCGGGAAACAGCGTGGAACACGCCGAGGGCGGACCATCCGTTCGGATGGTCCGCCCTCGACTTCTGTGGAGCTAAGGAGAATTGAACTCCTGACCTCCTGCATGCCATGCAGGCGCTCTACCAACTGAGCTATAGCCCCTTGCGGTGTTCCGCCCGGTTTCCCCGGCGGCGACGCCAACATTACACGGTCCCTGGGGGGCAGCACCAAATCGGTTTCCGCTCTGCCCTTATACGGGGGCTAATGTCTGCTTTCGTGACCCTGATCGCGTTCGCCGGAGCCCGGCGCCGGGTGCCGGTGGCCGTGGTTGCGTGCCTGGTGTCGTTCACGGCGTTCTGGCTGGCACAGCGGGCCGCGCACGTGACGATGGTCGACCTGATGGTGTACCGGGCCGAGGGGGCCGCCGTCCGCGCGGGAGGCGACCTGTACGCGCTGCGGGCGACCGCCGCACACCTGCCCTCCACCTACCCGCCGTTCGCGGCCCTGCTGTTCACCGCGCTGACCCTGCCGGACCCCCTGACGCTGCGGGTGTTGGCGACGGCGGGGAATCTCGCCCTGCTCGTGGTGTTCGTACGGCTGTCGCTGAAACTCGTCGGCCACGCGCGCGCGGAGAGCGCCTGGTGGGTCGCGGCGGCGGCCGTCTGGTGCGAGCCGGTGTGGACGACGCTGCGCTACGGCCAGGTCAACCTGCTGCTGGCCGCCCTGGTGCTGTGGGATCTGACCCGTCGTCCCGCCGGCGGGTACGGCCGTCTGGCCGGGGCGGGGCTCGGGCTCGCCGCAGCGGTCAAGCTGACCCCCGCGCTGTTCCCGGCGTTCCTGCTCGCCACGGGTGTCGTGGCCCGCCTCGGGGGCGGGCAGGGCGGGCCCTGGCTGCGGCACGCACGCGGGGCCGCCGCCACGTTCGCCGGGGCGACACTGCTCGCGGCGGCCGCTCTGCCGTACGACTCGTGGCGGTTCTGGACGGACACGGTGTTCCGCGCGGACCGGGCCGGGCACGTCGAGGCCACCGCCAACCAGGCCCTGCGCGGCGTTCTGGCCCGTCTGCTGCACACGCCCGACCCGGGAGCC
The DNA here is from genome assembly GCF_044541035.1 of Streptomyces sp. NPDC085866. Taxonomy (NCBI): domain Bacteria; kingdom Bacillati; phylum Actinomycetota; class Actinomycetes; order Kitasatosporales; family Streptomycetaceae; genus Streptomyces; species Streptomyces sp. NPDC085866. Next base: position 610,996 of record NZ_JBITSQ010000001.1, on the reverse strand, counting down.
CTCTGGGTCGCCGTCGCGGCCGTGACGGCCGCCCTGGGGCTCGCGGTGGCGGTGACGGCGGAGCTGCGGGGGATGCGGCCCTGGGCGGCGTGCGCCTGTGCGGTCACGGCACTGCTGATCAGTCCGGTGTCGTGGACGCACCACTGGGTGTGGTGCGTGCCCGTGGTGCTGCTGCTGTGGACGCGCGGACACCGGGCCGCCGCCCTGGGGACGGCGCTGGTCTTCTGCTCGTACGCCCCGTGGTGGGTGCCGCACGGCCCCGGACGGCCCGAACTGCATGAGACGGGCACCCAGTTGACGCTGTCGGCCCTCTACGGAGGATCCGCCGCACTGTTCCTCGCGCTGGCCCGGACATCGTTGCCGAGCCCCCGGCCGCGGTCAGCAGCGCGTCAAGCGGTCACGAAGGAGTAGAACCTCTTGAGCGTGCAGTGCTCCTCGAGCAGCCGGCCGTAGATCGGCTCGCCCTCCAGCTCGCGGTAGGTCTCGATCGGGTCGCCTTTTATGATCAGCGCCCGCGCGCATTCCTCGCACCAGTACTGGTAGTCGGGATTGACCGGTTCCATGTCACGGACGATCGGCGTACCACTGCCGCACCAGTCGCACTTTCGCCTGTGTGCACCCATCGATCAGCTCCAGCTGTGGCCGCAGGCCGTGCACACGTAGGAGATTCCGCCGTTGTCCCCGAGAACCTGGGCGACACGCGCGGAACCGCAGGAAGGGCAGCTGAGCCGGGTTGCCGTGTCCCGTATCAACGCCGCACCGAGGAGGTGGCCGCCCTCCTCAAGGATGCTCGCAGGCATCGCTACTCCTCCCGTCGGGCCGCGCCCCCTTCCGGCCGTTTGATTCTGCCACGGCCGGACCAATACGGTCAGCGACGCCTCAGTACCAGTCCGGACACGGCCCCCACTCCGGCCGTTCCGTGCCGCGCCCATGGGCACACCGAGAACGTCTCCGCCGAGCTATACGCCCGCAGGGCCCCGACCGACTCAAGGATGAACACAGAAAATCCCGCCCCCCTGAGGGGACGGGATCCTCTTCACCGATCTTTGACAACTCGACTGAGTGTCGATCAGTGGAGCTAAGGAGAATTGAACTCCTGACCTCCTGCATGCCATGCAGGCGCTCTACCAACTGAGCTATAGCCCCTGGTGTTCTTCCCGCTCGGCGGGGCGAACAAGAAGAACTCTAGCCTGTGACCTGCCAGAAAGTGAAATCCGGGGTCAGAGGTCAGTCGTCGTCGCCGAGGACGGGCTCCGGGAGGGTGCCCGCGTTGTGCTCCAGCAGCCGCCAGCCGCGGGCGCCTTCGCCGAGCACGGACCAGCAGCAGTTGGACAGACCGCCGAGGCTCTCCCAGTACTGGGCCTCCAGGCCGAGGAGCCGGCCGATGGTGGTGCGGATCGTGCCGCCGTGGCTGACCACCACGAGGGTGCCGTCCTCGGGCAGCTTCTCGGCGTGGCGCAGCACGACGGGGGCGGCGCGGTCGGCGACCTCGGTCTCCAGTTCACCGCCGCCGCGACGCACCGCCTCGCCGCGCTTCCAGGCGGCGTACTGCTCGCCGTAGCGGGCGATGATCTCCTCGTGCGTCAGGCCCTGCCAGACGCCCGCGTAGGTCTCCCGCAGGCCCTCCTCGCGGACGATGTCGAGGCCGGTGAGGGCGGCCAGCTCGGCGGCCGTCTTCGCGGCCCGCTGCAGGTCCGAGGAGACGATCACGTCGGGGCCCAGGGAGGCCAGCAGCCGGGCGGCCCGGCGGGCCTGGCCGAGGCCGGTCTCGGTCAGCTCGACGTCCGTGGTGCCCTGGAAGCGGCGCTCCACGTTCCACGAGGTCTGGCCGTGCCGCCACAGGATGATGCGGCGACCCCGGTCCCTGCGGTCGCTCACCTCGCCGGTGGCGGTCATCACCAGTCCCCGCCCGGCTCGTCGGCGACCTCGGCGGCCTGCAGCTTGGCGTGCTCCTCGGCCTTGCCGCGGGTGGCCTTGGCGTCGGCGGGCAGCTCGAGCTCGGGGCAGTCCTTCCACAGCCGCTCCAGGGCGTAGAAGACGCGCTCCTCGCTGTGCTGGACGTGGACGACGATGTCGACGTAGTCGAGCAGGATCCAGCGGGACTCGCGGTCGCCCTCGCGGCGTACCGGCTTGGCGCCGAGTTCCTTCAGCAGGCGCTCCTCGATCTCGTCGACGATCGCCCTGACCTGGCGGTCGTTCGGCGCGGAGGCCAGCAGAAAGGCGTCTGTGATCGACAGTACGTCGCTGACGTCGTAGGCGATGACGTCGTGGGCGAGCTTGTCGGCCGCCGCCTGGGCAGCGGTGTTGATGAGCTCAAGGGAACGATCAGTGGCGGTCACTACATGGCTTTCCGTCAAGGGGTCACTTGACATCAAGGGTCTCACGGACCGCCGGGCGCACCCCATGTGATTAACGGATCACACGGGGTGCCCCTGCCGCTGTCAGGAGGAGGCGGGCCGGTAGTCGCTGCCCAGGACGACCGAGACGTCGGCGCCGGAGGAGACGGTGCCCTTGGTCACGGAGCCGGCGGGCAGGCCGAGGGTCTTGGCGACCTCGGCGGCGTTCGCCTTGTCGGCAGCATCGGCGTAGAGCACCTTCGAGGTGCCCTGGGCGGCGGACGCGGTGCCGCCCTCCAGGAAGGTGAAGCCGCCGTTGAGCAGGACCACGCGGGCCTTCTCGGTGTCGTCCTTCACACCGGTGGCGTTCTGGACGGAGACCCGGACCGCGGAGCCCGCGTCGGGGCTCTTGGCGGTGCCGCCGAGGATGTCCTTCACCACGCTGTCGCTGGTCCGGGCGGTCAGCGTGCCGTCGGACTGCACGGGCAGCAGGGCCGTCCTGTAGTCGCCGCCCTTGGCGAGGTCGGCGAGCTTGGCCAGGAAGGCGCCGAGGTCCTTGTCGGTCAGCGGCGGGTCGAGGATCTGCGCGAGGGTCTGCACGGTGACCGTGGCACCCTGCGCATCCGAGGAGATCTTGCGCAGCACGCCCTGCATGACCTGCCCGAACCGCTCCAGCTGGGCGTTCTGGGCCTCGCCGGAGGCGCGGTAGGTGGCGTAGGCGACGGCCGCCTTGCCGCTGAGGGTCTGGGCCTTGCCCTTGTGGACCAGCGGCGAGGTGCCCTTCTTCTTGGCGTCCGGGTCGGGTACGTCGGTGTTGGTGTCGATGTCGATGTTGCCGACCAGGTCGACGAGGTTCTGCAGGTACGGGGTGTCCAGGCGCCAGGTGCCCTGGATGTTCGTGCCGAGGACGGTGTCGAGCTGGTCGCGGGTGCCGGAGGCGCCGTCGTCGTCGACCGACTTGGCGAGGGTCGTGGTGCTGCCGTCGTCGCCGGTGAGCGTGAGGGAGTTGGGCAGCAGGACGGTCGTGCCCTGCTCGGTGGTGGTGTTGTCGACCAGCAGCGCCGTGGAGGTGCCGCCCTTGCCGGTGTTGTGCAGGTGGACGACGATCACGTCACGCTTCTGGGCGGCCGTCGGCGTCGCCGTGCCCGACTTGGAGCCGGAGGAGGACAGGCCGGGCAGCTTTCCGGCGTACCAGAGGTAGCCGACACCGCCGACGGCGACGAGGGCGAGGACGACGAGCAGGGCGACGATCCGGCTGCGGGCGCGGCGGCGGGCCTCCTCGCGGCGCTCGGTGCGATTCTCGGTGAACTTCAGCCAGTCGATGACGTCTTCGGAGTCGTCGCTCGGCTCCTCGACGAAGGCGAACTGCCCGGTGTGGTACTCGCGTTCGGGGTCGGCCTGGGGCTCCGGCTCCCCGGCCGGGCCGGCCTGCTGCGGGATGTAGGCGGTCTGCTCGGCGACGCGCGGGTACTGCCCGCTGGTCGCGGTCTGGCCGTACGGGTCGTACGCGTTCGCCGTGCCGCTGCCGCCGTGGGTGTCGTAGGAGGAGGCGGGCGTCTGGTGGCCGGTGTCGTACGCGTCGTAGGACGGGGCGGGGCGCCGGCTGCCGGTGTCGTAGGGCTGGGCCGGCTGCTGTCCGGTGGCGTACGGGTCGTAGCCGTAGCCCTGCTGGGCGTACGGGTCGTAGGGCTGCTGCGGAGACGGCTGTGCCGGGACCTGCTGGTACACCGGCCGGCCGTACTCGTCGTAGCCGACGAGTTCGTACTGGCCGTCTCCGTACCCCGCGTCGTATCGGTCGTTCACCGGTGCCCCTCTCGGCTCACTCGCCGCGGTACAGCTCGCGCTTGTCGATGTAGCGCACGACTCCGTCCGGCACCATGTACCAGATGGGCTCGCCCTTGGCGACTCTCGCACGACAGCCCGTCGAGGAGATGGCGAGCGCGGGTACCTCGACGAGTGTGACACCGCCCTCCGGCAGGCCGGGGTCGGTCAGGTGGTGACCGGGCCGGGTGACGCCGATGAAGTGCGCCAGGGAGAACAGCTCCTCCGAGTCGCGCCAGGTCAGCAGCTGGGCGAGGGCGTCGGCGCCGGTGATGAAGAAGAGGTCCGTGTCGGGGTTGAGGGCCCGCAGGTCGCGCAGGGTGTCCACGGTGTAGGTGGGGCCGCCGCGGTCGATGTCGATGCGGCTGACGGAGAACTGCGGGTTCTCCGCGGTCGCGATGACCGTCATCAGGTAGCGGTCCTCGGCCGGGGAGACCTTGCGGTGGGACTTCTGCCACGGCTGGCCGGTGGGCACGAACACCACCTCGTCCAGCTGGAACTGCGCCGCGACCTCGCTGGCCGCCACCAGGTGTCCGTGGTGGATCGGGTCGAACGTTCCGCCCATGACGCCGAGGCGGCGCTTGCCCGAGTGGGCGGGGCCGCTGCCCGGGCCGTACGCCGGGGTCTTCACCGTGCCTGCCGCCGTTTCGGCGTGCTGGGTGGCGTCGGCGGCCGCGGGTGCGGCCGTCTCGTGCGCCGGGCCGGTAGGCATGTCCTGCTCTCCCATGCGTGCAGACCCTACCGGCCCCACCCGAGGGCCCCGGCGGGGGACGGGGTCCCGGGTCAGCGGTCCCGGTTGAAGCGAGTGGTGATCCACAGGAGCAGGAGCAGGATGACGAGGGCGCTGCCGCCGGTGATGGCGGGGTTCAGGCTGTCGTGGTTGCCGCCGTGCTCCTCGCCCCCGGCGGCGAGGGTGACCAACTGGGCTGCGGTGCTGTGGAAGCTCATCTTCGGCAGGACCTATCGCGTGTGGGCGGGATAAAGACGTCGGCTCATCGTAAGCGGGCGGCCCGGCGGCGATCACCCCGACTCCGCCGTTGGTGCGGGCACGGGCGCGGCTCGACCGTCGGCGAGGGAACTTCCGCGGGCGGTCAGTCGTCCTTCCGCTTGTAGCCGCGCAGCAGGAACCACGCGGTCAGTACACAGCCAAGGATCATCACGATCAGGACGACCCGGAGCAGATTCCCCGAACCATGCTGTTGGACGGCACTGCTGGCGGCCTCGGTCAGCCAGGCGGCTGCGGGGTGGTGCACCATGACGTGGACTCCTTCGGCTGTACTGCCCGTCCACGGTATCTCCGCCTAGGCTGGCTCCTGCCTCGGGGGCACAGTGAGGCACTCATACGCACATGGGGGAAGACATGTCCGACGACGGCCGCGAGCAGACGGGGCACGAGCGCGTGCCGAGCAGGCAGCGCAGGCGCTTCCCCGGGATCTCCTCGCGCGCGTACGAGCACCCGGCCGACCGGTCGGCCCTGGTGGCGCTGCGCAAGCTGAGCGGTTTCGACACGGTGTTCAAGGCGCTCAGCGGGCTGCTTCCGGAGCGGAGCCTGCGGCTGCTGTTCCTGTCCGACTCGGTGCGCGTCTCCGAGCGGCAGTTCAAGCATCTGCACGACATGCTGCTGGACGCCTGTTACATCCTGGACCTGGAGAAGGTCCCGCCGATGTACGTCAACCAGGACCCGCAGCCGAACGCGATGTGCATCGGCCTGGACGAGCCGATCATCGTGGTCACCACGGGGCTGGTCGAGCTGCTCGACGAGGAGGAGATGCGCTCGGTCGTCGGGCACGAGGTGGGCCACGCCCTGTCCGGGCACGCGGTGTACCGCACGATCCTGCTGTTCCTCACCACCCTGGCGCTGAAGGTCGCCTGGATACCGCTGGGCAACTTCGCGATCATGGCGATCGTCACGGCGCTGCGGGAGTGGTTCCGCAAGTCGGAGCTGTCCGCGGACCGTGCCGGGCTGCTGGTGGGGCAGGACCCGAAGGCCTCCATGCGCGGCCTGATGAAGATGGCGGGCGGCAACCACCTGCACGAGATGAACGTGGACGCGTTCCTGGAGCAGGCGGAGGAGTACGAGGCCGGCGGCGATCTGCGCGACTCCGTGCTGAAGATCCTCAACGTGCTCCCCCGCTCGCACCCCTTCGCCACCATCCGGGCGGCCGAGCTGAAGAAGTGGGCCGAGTCCCGGGACTACCAGCGGATCATGGACGGCCACTACCCGCGGCGCTCCGAGGACAAGGACACCTCGGTCAGCGACTCCTTCCGCGAGTCCGCCGCGAGCTACGCGGACGACGTGAAGACCTCCAAGGACCCGCTGATGAAGCTCGTCGCAGACCTCGCGGGCGGCGCCGGCGACCTGGGCGGCCGAGTCCGCCGGGGCTTCGACGGTTTCAAGAGCCCGGCTCCGTCGAAGGACGCGCCGCCGAAGGACGCCTCGTCGAATGACTCATCACCGAAGGACGAGGAGTAACCGCAACTCCCCGGGGACGCGGGGCTGTATCGATGTGCTGCGGCTCCGCCGCGTGGCGCGAGCAACCCCCACGCATGCGCACCCGGCAACGCACCCTCACCCCGTCGGCTGAGCCCCAGCGGCCAGCGTCCCGCACAGCGCGGTGGCGCTGTCCGTCGCATAAGGGTCGGTCCCGGCCGGCCCGCCCGTCCTCGCGGTCTCCCCGGCCAGCAGGGGGTGGAGGTAGGAGGTCGTGTCCTCCGCGCAGGACATGGGGCCGGCCTGGGTGTAGGAGGTGACCAGCTGGAGCTGGCCCACGCGCAGGTCGTCACGGTCGAAGTGGAAGGTCGTCTCACGGCGGACCGTGAACAGCGACACGGGCGCGTCGTCGGCGGCGCCGGTACGGCGCAGGGCGTAGACGAAGATCGTGTCGGCGCTGACCTCCAGCGTGGCCGCGTCGGCCTCGTCGGCCTGCAGGGTGCCCTGGACGCGGATCCGGTCGTCGGCCAGTTGCGCGCGGGAGGGGTCGAGGCGGACCAGCCAGCCGGTGGAGGCGTGGCGGCCGTCCGCCGCGGGGTGGTCGAAGCTCTGGTCGAACTGGTCGAGCTGCTCGGAGTCGAGGAGGGCCCGGGCCGGGCGGAACTGGCGGCCGGTGAGCACGTCGGGGTCGAGGGAGGAACGGACCAGGTAGGTCCTGGCGATGCTCAGGGCAGCCGTGACCTGGCTGTCGGAGAAGTGCGGGGTGCTGCGGGTGGCCGGCAGCGGGATCCCGGCGGCGCCGACCTCGAACTGGGCGGCGGGGCTGTGCGCGTAGAGCAGCTCGGCGTCGGCGGCGCCGGGCACCTTGCCCTGGGGCGCGAGCGGGATGACGGTCATCCGCAGGGCCTCGGCGGAGCGCCGGGCCTGCGGGGAGCCGTACGGGTGACGGACGCCCATGTAGATCGCGGTACCGAAGGCGACCGCGAGCAGCAGGGCGAGGATCAGGAGCTGCCGGGTCAGTCCCCGGCGCAGGGTCGGGCGGCGGCGCACGGCGGGCGCGTGGTCGCCCATGCGCTCCTGTGCGGAGTACTCCTGGAGGCGGGCAGCGCGGACGAACGACTCGTCGAACACGACGGATCGGTACTCGTCCTCTCCACCTCCGGGGCCGCCCTCGGGTGTCCCCTCAGGTGGGTCTCCAGGCCCGCCCATACTTTCAGAGTAGGTCTCGTGGGCCTCGGGTAAACGCCCCGCTACGCGACAACTTCTGACAGGTTCTCAACAGGTGCCCGTACGGGCGTTCAGGGGGTCCGCGGGAAAGCCGAGACGGCCGGCGGGTTGGAGTCGGCGGAAGCCGAGGGGGGCGAGGCCGCGCCCTGCTCAAGGCCGGTCGCGGCGGGGGACGGCACCCGGTCGCGGGTGTTCGAGGAGGCGCCCCGGTAGACGGCGGCGAAGGCCAGAGCGACCATACCGATGCCCATCACGAGGGCGAGCACCCAGGCGACGGGGCGGTGCCAGCGGACCTGCTTGCCGTGGGTCCCGAAGACGCCGCGGCCGTCGCCGAGGGCGTAGGCGTCGTCCAGTTCGCCGTCGTCCCGATCATGACCGAAATCGGTCCCTTCGGGGCCGTACCCGTCGTCGTAGCGCTCGCCTCTGGCGCGGGCACGGCGGGCTTCTGCCTCGGAGGCCTCGGCTCTCGCCTGCGCGGCGGCCAGGAGGCGTTCCACGGCGGTCGGCTCGTGCACCACGGCCGCCTGCACGAAGGCCTCGTCGAAGACCACGGAGGCGAACTCTTCGTCCGACACCCCGCGGTCGTGGTCGTCGTCGGGCTCCCAGCCGTCAGGGAACGGCGTGCCCCCCACGTCCTCCGGCACGGATCCAGAGTAGACCTGGGGGGTCAATTTGGGCAGACGGTATGGAAATTCATCCGCCTGCTGAGACACCTTTTCGCCAGGGCCGTCAGCGGCGCACGTGACCGTCGCCGGTGACGATGTACTTCGTGCTGGTCAGCTCCGGCAGGCCCATCGGGCCACGGGCGTGCAGCTTCTGGGTGGAGATGCCGATCTCGGCGCCGAAGCCGAACTGGCCGCCGTCGGTGAACCGGGTGGAGGTGTTCACGGCGACGGTGGTGGAGTCGACCAGCTGGGTGAATCGGCGGGCGGCCTGCTGGGAGGTGGTGACGATCGCCTCGGTGTGGCCGGAGGTCCACAGCCGGATGTGCTCGACGGCCTTGTCCAGCGAGTCGACGACGGCGGCGGCGATGTCGTACGAGAGGTACTCGGTCTCCCAGTCCTCCGGGGTGGCCTCGACCACGGTGGCCTTGGAGTCCTTGGCGTAGGCCATGACGCGCTCGTCGGCGTGGACGGTGACGCCGGCCTCGGCGAGGGCGTCGAGGGCGCGCGGCAGGAACTCGGGGGCGATGTCCTGGTGGACCAGGAGGGTCTCGGCGGCGTTGCAGACGCTGACCCGCTGGGCCTTGGAGTTGATGAGGATCTCGATCGCCATGTCGATGTCGGCCCGGGCGTCGACGTAGACGTGGCAGTTGCCGGTGCCGGTCTCGATGACGGGGACGGTGGACTCGTTGACCACGGTCTGGATCAGGGAGGCGCCGCCGCGCGGGATGAGCACGTCGACGAGGCCCCGGGCGCGCATCAGCTCGCGCACGGAGTCGCGGCTCTCGCCGGGCACCAGCTGGACGGCGTCGGCGGGCAGCCCGGCGCCGCCGACGGCGTCCCGGATCACCCGGACGAGAGCGCTGTTGGACTCGTAGGCGGAGGCCGAGCCGCGCAGCAGGACGGCGTTGCCGGACTTCAGGCAGAGGGCGGCGGCGTCGACGGTGACGTTCGGGCGGGCCTCGTAGATGATGCCGACCACGCCGAGCGGGACGCGGACCTGGCGCAGGTCGATGCCGTTGGGGAGGGTGGAGCCGCGGACGACCTCGCCGACCGGGTCGGGCAGCTTCGCGACGTCGCGGACGTCGGATGCGATGGCACGGACCCGCTCGGGGGTGAGGGTGAGCCGGTCGACGATGGCCTCGCTGGTGCCGTTCTCCCGGGCCTTGGCCACGTCCTTGGCGTTGGCCTCGACGATCTCGCTGGTCCGGACCTCCAGGGCGTCGGCGATGGCGAGCAGCGCGTCGTCCTTCACGGCGCGCGGGAGCGGCGCGAGGTCGGCGGCGGCGGCCTTGGCCCGGTAGGCGGCCTGGGTGACCGGGGACATGGAGTCGTAAGGCGAGAGCGTGGTCATGAGGGAAGGGTAGTGCGCCGAACGGGGCCGTTCATCGCTCGTTCCACACCCCGAGACGGGATCAAGCGTGCGGAAACGCCGATACAGGGTCAGAAGGGATGAATCCCTACCGGGGTCGCGGGCGGCGGGCCGTAGCCCTCGGCGATGCGCTGGTGGTAGGTCTCCCGGTCGATGACCTCCAGGCCGACGATCTCCCAGGCGGGGAGTCCGGAGGTCTGGCGGTGCTCGCCCCACAGGCGCAGGGCCACGGCGGCGGCGTCGTGCAGGTCGCGGGCCTCTTCCCAGTAGCGGATCTCCGCGTGGTCGTTCGCGTATCTGCTGGTCAGCAGGAAGGGGTGGTCATGGGCCAGCTGTTCCAGGGCGCGCCGCAGATCCTTGAGGGGGACCTCCTGCCCGGAGACGCTGAGGGTGACGTGCCACAGGCGGGGCAGGTCCCTGGGCTCCTCGTAGGTGTCCCCGGCCGCGACGCTCGTCAGAGCACCACGCGACGCCGCCCCAGGGCGCACTCGTCTCACGACAGCCTCCTTCACGCAGCGCTCGGGAACGTGTTCCTGAGACAAAGTTGAGCAGGCCCTACGGCTCCGCGGGGCGGTTTTACGGAACGTCCCCCACCGGGGGCCGTCGTTACGCCCCGTTTTACGGGTGCAGGAGCACCAGGTCGTCCCTGTGTACGACCTCGCGTTCGTACGCCGGGCCCAGCTCGCGCGCCAGCTCCCGGGTCGAACGCCCGATCAGCTGGGGGATCTCCTTGGCGTCGAAGTTGACGAGCCCGCGGGCCACCGCGCGGCCGGTGCCGTCGCGCAGCTCGACGGGATCGCCGGCGCTGAACTCGCCCTCCACGGCGGCGATTCCGGCGGGCAGCAGCGACTTGCGCCGCTCCACGACCGCGCGGACGGCGCCGTCGTCCAGGGTGAGGGAGCCCTGCGGGGTGGAGGCGTGCTGGAGCCACAGCAGCCGGTCGGCGGAGCGCCTGCCGGTGGGGTGGAAGTAGGTCCCGGTGTCACCGCCGCTCAGCGCCTCCGCGGCATGGACGGCGCTGGTGAGCACCACCGGGATGCCCGCGGCGGCGGCGATCCGGGCGGCCTCGACCTTGGTGACCATGCCGCCGGTGCCGATGCCGGCCTTGCCCGCGCTGCCGATCTCGATCCCCTCGAGATCGGCGGGCCCCCGCACCTCCGCTATCCGCGACGTGCCCGGCTTGCTGGGGTCACCGTCGTAGACGCCGTCGATGTCGGAGAGGAGCACCAGCAGGTCGGCGTGGACGAGGTGGGCGACGAGGGCGGCGAGGCGGTCGTTGTCGCCGAAGCGGATCTCGTCGGTGGCGACGGTGTCGTTCTCGTTGACGATGGGGAAGGCGCCCATGGCCAGCAGCTTGTCCAGGGTGCGGGAGGCGTTGCGGTGGTGGGCACGGCGGCTCATGTCGTCGCTGGTGAGCAGGACCTGCCCGACGCGCACGCCGTAGCGGGCGAAGGAGGCGGTGTAGCGGGCGACGAGCAGCCCCTGGCCGACGCTGGCGGCGGCCTGCTGACGGGCCAGGTCCTTGGGGCGGCGGCGCAGGCCCAGCGGAGCGAGGCCCGCCGCGATGGCACCCGAGGAGACCAGCACGATCTCCTTCTCTCCCCCGCTGCGGATCTTGGCGAGGACGTCGACCAGTGCGTCGACGCGGTCGGCGTCCAGGCCGCCCGCGGCGGTGGTCAGCGACGAGGAGCCCACCTTGACGACGATCCTGCGGGCCTCACCCACGGCCTGCCTTGCCCTTGCCACCTTGCCTGCTGTCCCCTCGCCCGGTTCCGGCTGCCTGTGCGGCAATCTACGCGAAGGGGGCCGTGCGCTGCGCACCGGTCCAGCCTCCGGACAGGCGCGGCGTAACCGTTTGCTCACTGCTTGCATACGGTAAAAAGGTTGTACTGGTTGCCTATAGAAATTAAATCTCTGACAAACATAATTTGACCTCCGTGTCACCTAACGTTCGCCATTCGAAGCGCATACTCCTCCGCTCGGGCAAGAGCCCCTACGACGTCTTCACCGTGGAGGAGGCTCTCCACCAGGACGTCATCGCCACCAACGCGGGCAACCTGATCTTCCAGGACGCGGCGCACAAGATCCTCGAGGTCCCGGGAACCGAGGTCGTCTCGAACGGCGGACGGACCGAGGTGGCCGCGGCCGCGCGCATCAACGCGGAGTACGACGCCTTCGTCGTGCCGCTCGCCAACGCCTTCCGACCGTCCTTCGAGACCGCGCTGAAGCGCCTGACCCGGCTCATCACCCGCCTGCGGATCCCGGTCGTGGTGCTCGGCGTCGGCGCGCAGACCGGGGTGAGTTACGACCCGGCGCGGCTGAAGAGCATCGAGCCGACGGTGCGCGAGTTCTGCGCCGCGGTGCTGGAGCGCAGCGCCTCGATCGGGGTGCGGGGCGAGTTCACCGAGCAGTACCTGCGGGACATGGGCTTCAGGGACGTGGAGGTCATCGGCTGCCCGTCGCTGTTCCTGTACGGCAGCGAACTCGACGTACGCAAGCGGGTGCCCGGACTCACCGCCGAGTCGCGAATCGCGGTCAACGGTTCGCACAGCGCGGTGAAGAAGCAGGGCCTCGGCCCGGTCATCACCCGCGCCCACGACCGGTACCCGAACCTGCGCTTCATCGGCCAGAACCTCAGCGACGCGCGGCAGTTGCACTGGCGGGACCTCAGCGACCCGAACGCCGTGGTGACCGCGATGCCGACGCACCCGGACCACCCGATGTACCGGGAGGACAAGGTGCGGGTCTACGTCGACCCGGTCACCTGGATCGACGAGCTGCGCCCCTTCGACTTCTCCTTCGGCTCGCGCATCCACGGCAACATCGCGGCGCTGCTCGCGGGGACGCCCGCGACCGTGCTGTGCGGCGACTCGCGCACGCTGGAGCTGTGCCGGTACTTCGAGATCCCGCACCAGCGGCTGGACAAGGTCGTCAAGGACCCGGAGGCGGCCGACCCGGCGCGGCTGTACGAGCAGGCCGACTTCGGCGGGCTGGTCGGCAACCACCGGGAGCGCTTCGAGCGGTTCGTCGGCTTCCTGGACAGGAACGGGCTGCAGAACACCTTCACCCACGGCGACGGCGGTGCGGCCTTCGAGAAGAAGATGGACTCGCTGTCGTTCCCGCCGGGTGTGCGCCCCTGGAACGACACCGACCTCGCCTCGCTCAGCAGCCGGTTCGGCTGGCTGCACACCCGGGTCAGCGAACTGACGCAGGACAACACCCAGTTGCGCCGGGAACTGGCGCGGGCGAGGAAGACCAAGGACGGCGTGCCCGCGCCCACCGCATCCGTCTACCGACGCGCCCGCCGCGTGGTGGGCCGACCGTTGCGCCGGGCGCTGCAGTCCGGCAGGCAGTGACGGCCGGCGGGGGCCCTCAGGCCGCCGCCGCTCCGAATCCTCCGCTCGGCAGCATCCGCCGGATCTTCCTGAGCGCCCGGCGCAGGAAGGAGTTGGCGGCGGCCTCCCGGTAGCCCTCGAAGGCCCGGGCCTCGCGGGGTTCGGCGAGGTAGACCTGGTCGGGGATGCCGGCCTCCTTGGACCGGAAGTGCGGGTAGACGAGGTAGACGCGGGTGCCGCGCTTCTCCAGGATCGCGGCGGCCTGCTTCTTCGCCTTGACGAACTTCACGACGTCCAGGAGCAGTTCGGGCCGCTGCAGGGCCACGAGGTGCAGCCGCAGCCGCTCGTGCACCTTGAGCCGACGGGCCACCTCGGGCGTCCAGTAGGCGTCCATCAGCGGCTTGGCCAGCTCGAACTTGTGCCGGCGGACGTCCTCGCCGTCCGTCAGGAACTTGGGCCCGAACTGCGGCAGCAGGGTGATGAGGAACGGCCGGATCATCAGGGTGTCGCGCTTGGCGCCCGGCGGGACCATGTCGGCGATCAGCTTCATCAGGGCGCGCGCGGAGTCGAAGCGGAGCGTGTAACTGCCCGTCTTCGTGACGTGCTTGCCGTCCTCACGGCCGACCAGGTAGTAGCAGGGGTAGTCGGCGACCACCGAGACGCCGTCGGCCCGCAGATAGGCCTCCATGGTGAACAGCGCGTCCTCGCCGGTCCACAGGGACTCGTCGAAGCGCATGCCGTGCTTCTCCAGCAGCGCCCGGCGGAACAGCTTCTGCGCGCTGAGCGTGAACTTGATGTTGGACGAGAAGACGTCGGTCCGGTCGAGGGTCTTGCCCCACATGGACTTCGGCGGGATGCGGTTGATGCCCTCGACCTTGCCGAGCACCACGTCGGTGCCGTTCTTGTCGGCCATGGCGACCATGCGCTCCAGGGCCTCGGGCCCGAGCCGGTCGTCGGCGTCCAGGAAGAAGACGTAGCGTCCGGCCGCCTTGCCGAGGCCGACGTTGCGCGGTCCGCTGGGGCCGCCGGAGTTGTCCTGGCGGATGACGGTGACCTGCATGGGGGCGCGGTCGGCGAACTCCTCCAGGCACTCCCCGGTGCCGTCCGTCGAGCCGTCGTCGACCGCGATGACCTCCATACGCGCCGGGTCGATGGTCTGCGCCTCGACGGATGCCAGGCACTCGACCAGGTACGGCATCGCCTCGTACGCCCCGATGATCACGGTGACATCAGGCTGCGTCACGACGGTCACGTTTCCCCCTTGCTGCTTCCCGCTGGTCAACGGACCATTTCCCCCGTATTGCCTCATTCGCAACCTGATAGACGGGCACCCGTGGGAAGCGGTTGCCTCACTGCGGGTAATCAGTGGTGCACGTCACACCGGAGCCGCGCTCACAGGAAACGGACAGACACGGAGTACGGCGGGCGGTACGAAACAGTACGCAGCCGGAGTAAGAGCGGTTCAGCAGCGGTTAAGAGCCGCGCAAGACCGCCGGACACGGCAACGGCCCCCGAGGGGTGCTCCTCGGGGGCCGCGCAGCGGGGGGGGTCAGCCCGCGCTCACACCGTCCGTCTCACCGGCGGACGCCCCGCGCTGACCCGGTACCGCGTTGGTCAGCTCGGCGGTGTCGGCGTTCCCGGCGACCGGCCGGGACTCCTGGCCGACGTTGCGGGCCTCGGCCTTGAGGGCCAGGTCGGCGACCGCGGTGTTGAACTGGTCGATGGACTTCGGCTCGTCGGGGCCCAGCAGGTACCGCTTCAGCTCGCTCCGGTCCTCGGCCAGCGGGTCGGTGGAGGGGTCGCGCACGGCCTCCAGCAGGCCGCCCAGCTCGGCCGCGCTGTTGGAGAGGATCGTCGCCGCGCGCACGGCCGTGTTCTGCCGCTTGAACTCCTCCACGCCCAGCTCGGCGGAGTCCGTCACCGCGTACGGCTTGCCGCTCGCGATGAAGTCGGAGACCACGGAGGAGATGTCGGAGACCATCGCGTCCGAGACGTTGAAGCAGTCGTAAAGGCGAGGCTCGGCACCCGTGATGACACGGTGCTCGTAGGAGGGGAAGGAGCGCCAGTAGACGTCGTTCCACTCGGTGCGCAGCCGGGCGATCTCCTCGTGCTGCTGGACGTCGACGACCCCGTCGCGGGTGGCCTCGGCCTCGTCGCCCTTCTCACCGCCCTTGCCGGTCAGTTCGGCGATCCGGGCCTCGATCCGGACCAGGTCCGCCTTCGCCTCGGCCTGGGCGTCCGCGTCGGCGCTGAAGCGCGGATCGACGGCACGCTCAGCAGCCGCCTTCTCCACCAGGGCCGTGATGCGCTGGTGCGCGGCGCCGGCTTCCTTGCTGACGGTGCCGGTGAAGGGGTGCGGCTTGTACAGGACGCGGACCGGCGGGTCGGCCTGCACCAGCTTGTTCACGATGTTCTCGCCGGCGAGCACGATCGAGGTGTTGCCGGGGTTGCCGTCCCAGCCCTCCCAGGTGGGGGCGTAGAGAACGGTCGGGCAGCGTCCGTCGGCGGTTGTGCCGGGCACGCCCTGCCAGGTCTGGATGGGCGCCAGCTGCGGGCGGCCGACCTCGACGATGTCGTCGTCGCGGACACCGACGTCGGCGATGGCGTAGCGGTCGCGGCCGGCCCGGCCGGCGGTCCAGACCTCGTCGTACACCTTGCTGTACGGGTTGACGCTGGCCAGCTTGTCGCTGTCGCCGTGGCCGATGAAGACGTGCTTCATGGTGGGCACGCGCAGCAGGTGGATGTTCTTGCCGACGTTGGCCGCGTACAGGGCGACGCGCACGGTCGTCAGGTCCAGGTTCATCAGGTGCACCCCTCCGGGCACGCAGATGACGGGGACCGTGGTGGGCGCCAGGTTGTTCAGGATGGCCCGCTCGCGCAGGATGATCAGCGGCCGGGTCTCCAGCCGCTCCATCGTCTCCAGCCACATGTTGACCTGGTACGCGGAGTCCTTGGAGCCGGAGAAGTACAGGACCGTCTCCGGCTTGTAGCCGGCCAGCCACTCGTCGACCGCGGCGAGGACGACGTCGGCCTTCGGCGGGATCTTCCGGCCGCGCACGTACGGCACCAGCACCAGGACGTACAGGCAGCCGAGGCCCACGGTGAGGCCGATGCCGACGAAGCCGGCGACGGCCGAGTCCACGATCGCCGAGACCACGATGCCGACGACGGCGAAGAGGTCGAGGTGGAGCATCTTCTCCGCGGAGCGGTGCAGCAGGCGGCGCGGCGGGGCGTCCGGGATACGGATGCGGGACTTCAGGTCCACGTTGCGGGTGGCGACCGGCATCCGGCGACGGTTGCGGATGAGGGTGACCAGCGCGCCGTGCGGGGCCTGGAGGCCGTAGAAGGCGATGAAGCAGGCGACCGCGCCGTAGAAGATCAGTTCGTCCGCGTGCGAGAGCCGGGCCAGCAGCAGGATCAGCAGCAGCTGCCGGATCAGGAACCGGATCGACAGACCGGCCCGGACCTTGCTGAGGCGGTTGATCAGGTAGCTGCCCTTGCGGTGCAGATAGTGGTCCGCCAGGTACGTCACGGCGGCAACGGCCGCGAAGGCGTAGACGCTCGGGACGAGCGCGGCCAGCATGAGCGCCGGGAAGCCCAGCATCACGAGGGCCGCCGCGGCCAGCTCGGCCACGCTGCCCACCCGGGCGACGCGAATAGCGGTGGATATCACAGAGAAACCTGCTCTGGGAGGGAGAGTGCCGGTTTTGTTCGGTATTGCCGGAGGTGGCGGTGCTTTCGCGAGGTGTACGGATTCAGGCCTCTGCGAATGCCCGGCGAATGGGCGGCCGCAGAGGCCTGAATTCATAAAAGCTATTTAGCCGCAATTATTACATGCCGTCCTGGCGGTCCAGGACGGAGGCCAGCGCCTGCTCGAACCCGGAGGCCTTGGCGGCGTCCGCCGTCGGGTCCTGCTGACGGACGTCGATGACGTGACCGGTCAGCTCCGACAGCAGCACGTCCAGGGAGGTGCCAGCCACGGCCTCGGAGGAGAGCAGCGAACCCGCCGGCTCCTGGCCGAAGGCCTTGGTGCGCATCGGGGTGGCGGTGCGCTCCGGGTTGATGCAGTTCACGCGGATGCCGTCGCCGGCCCACTCGTCGGACAGCGCCTGGGTGAGGTTCACCATGGCGGCCTTGGTCGAGGAGTAGAGGCTGTACTCGGCGCGGCCGCGGGTGTAGCTGCTGGAGGTGTAGAGCAGCAGCTGGCCCTTGGTCTCGGCCAGGTACTTGTACGACGAACGGGCGATCTGCACCGGGGCCAGGTAGTTGACCTTCAGCGCCTCCTCGATGGTGGCGTTGTCGGTCTCGGCGAGCTTGCCGATGCGCAGCACTCCCGCGGTGTTGACGACGTAGTCGATCCGGCCGGTCTCCGCGTACGCCTTGGACAGCGCGTCGTCGACCTCCTCCGGGTTCTCCACGTGGGTGCCGGTGGTGGAGCGGCCCAGCGCGTAGACGTTCGCGCCGTAGGACTCGGCGAGTTCGGCGATGTCCTTGCCGATGCCGTAGGAGCCGCCGAAGATCACGACGGTCTTGCCGGTGAGGAGTTCGCGGTAGGCCTCCTCGCCGTTCTGCTCGGGGGCGGCAGTGGAGGCGAGCTGGAACAGCTTGTCGGCGATGAAGACGTCGACCGGCTGCGTCACCTTCATGTTGTACTCGTCGCCCGCGACGACGTGGATCGGCACGTCCGGCAGGTACTTGAGGACGACGGAGCAGTCGTCCGTGGCCTGGAAGTTGGGGTCACCGGCGGCGACCTCGTAGGCCCGCTTGATCGTGGACAGCTTGAAGGCCTGCGGCGTCTGGCCGCGGCGCAGCCGGGAGCGGTCCGGGATCTCGGTGATGAACTCGCCGTCCTCACCATGGGTGCGCGTGACGATGATGGTGTCCGCGGACGGGATGGCGACGTCGACGGCCTGGAAGCGCTCCAGCGCGCTCACGCAGTCGTCGATGACGCGCTGCGAGAGCAGGGGGCGAACGGCGTCGTGGAAGAGGACGTTGAGGTCCTCGCCCTCGGCCAGGCCCTCGCCGAGGGCCTCGATGGCGCGCTCGGTGGTCTCGTTGCGGGTCGAGCCGCCTTCGATGATCTTCTTGACCTTCTGGAACCCGGCCTTGGCGACGATCTTCTCGATGTCCGGCACATAGCCCGGCGCCATCAGCACGATGACGTCGTCGATCGACTCGGCGTTCTCGAAGGTGGTCAGGGTGTGCTCGATGACTGCCTTGCCGGCGATCTTCAGCAGCTGCTTGGGGATCGACAGACCCACCCGCTGACCGGTGCCACCGGCCAGGATCACTGCGGTGGTTCGGGGCTTGGCTATGTGCTGGGACACAGGCTGACCTACCTTGCGGCGACAGGGAACCGTGAAATGGTCCCACTTCGGGTAACCGCAGTGCAAGGTGAGTGACGTCCCATGCATATGTGCGCGCAACCTGTCATTCACCTTGCACTCCTGGTGATTGGGGGAGGTTGCCCTGAACCCCCATGAAATTGCTGTGAGTAAGTCCACAGGTTTTCGTTCAGGTTCCGTTCAGGTGCCGTTCAGCGTCGCCCGAGCCGCTTCAGACAGCGCTGACCGAGCACCCTGACCAGCTCCTTCGACGACGTCTCGTGCACGGTCCGGGCAGGGGTCGCAGCGAGGGGTGCCGAGGCGGCAGCGGCGAGCGCGCCGTACAGGGCCCGGGCCGCCGCTTCCAGGGAGATCCGCGGCTCCGGCGCGGCCGGCAAAGGCTGTTGGGGCACCGCCGAGAGCAGGGCGGGGTCGCCGATGATGCGTACGCCGAGCGCACCGATCGTTTCGGCCATCTCCGCGCCGATCTCACCGGCCGCCTCGGCCGCCCAGCCGGGAGTCGAGATCTTCACGTCCCGGGGCGTGGGGCTGCACGAGTTCTTCATATGCAGCACCGCACCGTTGCGAACAAGCCGGGAATACAGCTCGGCGGGGAGTCCATTGCCACGGAATTCCACATTGAGATTCCGCAGCATCTCGGTCTCGGCCAAGGTAAGAGAGCGGTTAGCGGTGTCCGCGGTCGGCTGAAGAAGATTTACCGGCAACCCGAGCAGTGTCTCGAAAGTGCGCATCAAACCGTCGCGGTCGCGGTCGTCCACCACGACGACGGTGACATGTTCCGGTCCGACGACCCGGGCCCAGCGCTCCACGAGCCGGTCGTGCCGGTGCCGCTGCCAGAAGCTGGGGTTCGGCTTCTCGTACGGCGGCTTGCGGAGCATGTGCTCCAGCCAGTCCTCGTAGCCCATACGCAGCCCGTTCTGCACGTACTGCTGCCACTGCGAGGGCATGATCCTCGCCAGCGGACGCAGCGTGACCAGGACGTGCACCCTCCCCTGCATGCCCCCGAGCTGCTGGACGATCCGGTTGATCGTCCCGTCGTCGGGGGCGTCGGCGAAGAACTCGCTGCTGATCACCGAGGTCCTCGCCCCGGTGGCCCGCACCTGCTCCAGCAGCCGGGTCCAGTGCCGGTCCGTCGGCACGGTGTCGCCCATCATCGCCGGCCGGGCAC
This sequence comes from Streptomyces sp. NPDC085866, assembly GCF_044541035.1. NCBI lineage: Bacteria > Bacillati > Actinomycetota > Actinomycetes > Kitasatosporales > Streptomycetaceae > Streptomyces > Streptomyces sp. NPDC085866. The sequence goes on along the minus strand of NZ_JBITSQ010000001.1, from coordinate 591,299 downwards.
AGGCGGCGAGGGCGGCCTCCATGGGGTGGCGGCTGTGCGCCGGGAAGGCGACGCCGTACTCCGGCAGCCTCTCCTTCGCGGCGAACAGCGCCCCCTGGACGGCCGTGGTCCCGGTCTTGTGCGGGCCGATGTGCAGCAGGCGGGTCCCGGCGGGCAGGGTCTCTTTCGTGCAGTCCGTCTCCATGGTCAACGGACGGTAAGAGACTTACCTGGGTCTCACCTGTCAGGCCAGGCGCACGCCCGGCTCGTCCGACTCCACCCGCAGCCGCGCCAGCGTGCTCGCCGTGGCCTGCGGCCCGACCACCGTGTCGACGACCCGGACCTGGGCGTCGATGCCGTCGCGGCGGATGTCGAAGAGGTGGTAGCCGCGGTGGGCGTCGATCACCTTCCAGTGCGGGTTGTCCGCCATCAGCGGGTCCCACTGGGCGTGGAAGGCGGCCTGGTCCTGGTCGCCGTTGCTGGAGACGGAGGTGCCGACGAACTCCGCGCCGACCACGTCGGAGTCCGGGTCGGCGAAGTCCTCCTTGAGGTCGCTGATCATCGTCAGGTGCCGGTCGCCGCTGAGCACGACCGGGTTGCGGATGTCGGCGAACTCCTCCAGCAGGGCGTTGCGCTCGACCTGGTAGCCGTCCCAGGCGTCGTAGTACCAGAGCTTGCCGTCGCCGAGCAGCAGGTCGGTCTCGGCCATCATGATCTGCGAGGCGATCAGGTTCCAGCGGGCCGGGGAGTCGTGCAGCCCGTCCAGCAGCCACTGCTTCTGCTCGGCGCCGAGCATGGTCATCGACGGGCTCTCGGCGCCGTCCTGGGTGGTCGCCTGGTCGGTGCGGAACTGCCGGGTGTCGAGGACGTTGAGCCGGGCGAGGCGGCCGAACTCCAGCCGGCGGTACATCTGGATGTGCGGGCCGTTCGGGATCGCGGTGGCACGGACCGGCATGTGCTCGTAGTACGCCTGGTAGGCCGCGGTCAGCCGGGCCACGAACGCGTCGTGCGACTGCTTGTCGGGATCCTGCGGGATCTCGCCGGCGAAGTCGTTGTCGACCTCGTGGTCGTCGAAGGTGACCACCCAGGGCGCGTTCGCGTGCATCGCGGCGAGGTCGGGGTCGGTGCGGTACTGGGCGTAGCGGTTGCGGTACTGGACCAGGGTGTACGGCTCGTCGCTGCCCTCGTGCCGGCGTACGGCGGTGGCGGAGGGCTTGGACTCGTAGATGTAGTCGCCGACGAAGAGCACGACGTCGGGGTCCTGGGCGAGCATGTCGGCGTACGGGGTGAAGTAGCCGTGCTGCCAGTTCTGGCAGGAGGCGAGCGCGACGCGCAGCGAGCCGCCCCTGCGGTGCGGGTGGGGGGCGGTGCGGGTGCGGCCGGTGGGCGAGACCTGCCCGTCGACACGGAAGCGGTACCAGTACGGGCGGTCCGGGCGCAGCCCCCGTACATCCACGTGAACGCTGTGCCCGTACTCGGGCCGGGCCTCGGCGGTGCCTCTGCGGGCGCTCTTGGCGAACCGCTCGTCCTCGGCGATCTCCCACTCCACGGGGACGACCGCGTCGGGCATGCCGCCGCCGTGGAGGGGGTCGGGGGCGAGCCGGGTCCACAGCACGATGCCGTCGGGCAGCGGGTCGCCGGAGGCCACGCCGAGGGTGAACACCCCGTCGGGCAGCGGGGTTTCGGCTGCCCGGGCCACAGTGGCCGGCAGCCAGAGCTGGGCGGAGGCCGCGGCGCCGAGGACGGCGGCACCGGCGGTCAGAAAGCGGCGTCGGTCGGACGGTAATGCTCCGGTCATTCGCTGACTCCCTTGCCACAGAGGCCTCTTGGGCTCGGACCTTCGGAAGCTCCCACGGTCGGACGTCCCGCCCGCTGAACGAGAGCATTCGCGTGCATGACAAATAGGCAGACAACAGAAGACCCGCCGCGACACAGGAACCACGGATGGAACGTGACCTTGCCGCAACGGGTCTCACTGAATGTCAGGAGATGCCTACGGTAACGGGAGTTAGCGGGCGAATCCCGAGCTGATCCGGCCATTCGCCGCAGGTGTGCCCGGCACCGGGACACCACAGGCGCGGTGCCCGGCGCTCACCTTCTCGGCTCGGGTGGTGCGGCCGACTACTCGAACGGGTCGAACTCGTCGAACTCGCGCTGCGTCTCGTCCCGCTCGGCCTGCTTGTCGCGGCGGCGCTGCGCCGCGGGTCGCGGCTCCTCGAAGCGGTGGTCCTCGCCACGCCGGCCGAGCATCTCCGCGCCCGCCATGACCGTCGGCTCCCAGTCGAAGACGACCGCGTTCTCCTCGGGACCGATGGCGACGCCGTCGCCGGCCCGGGCGCCCGCCTTCATCAACCGCTCCTCGACACCGAGGCGGTTGAGCCGGTCGGCGAGGTAGCCGACGGCCTCGTCGTTGTTGAAGTCGGTCTGGCGGACCCAGCGCTCCGGCTTCTCGCCGCGCACCCGGAACAGCGGCTCCCCGCCGACCTCCTCGCGGACGACCGTGAAGCCCGCGTCGTCCACGGCCTTGGGTCGGATGACGATCCGCGTCGCCTCCTCCTTCGGCTTCGCGGCGCGCGACCTGCCGACCAGGTCACCGAGGGCGAACGACAACTCCCGCAGCCCGATGTGCGCCACCGCGGACACCTCGAAGACGCGGTAGCCGCGCGCCTCCAGGTCGGGACGGACCATCTCGGCGAGGTCCTTGCCGTCCGGCACGTCGATCTTGTTCAGGACGACGATGCGGGGACGGTTGTCGAGGCCGCCGTACTGCCGCAGCTCCTCCTCGATGATGTCGAGGTCGGAGACCGGGTCGCGGTCGGACTCCAGGGTCGCGGTGTCCAGCACGTGCACGAGCACACTGCACCGCTCCACGTGCCGCAGGAACTCCAGGCCGAGGCCCTTGCCCTGGCTGGCTCCCGGGATCAGACCGGGCACGTCGGCGATGGTGTAGACGGTCGCGCCGGCGGTCACCACGCCCAGGTTCGGGACGAGGGTGGTGAACGGGTAGTCCGCGATCTTCGGCTTGGCCGCGCTGAGCACGGAGATCAGCGAGGACTTGCCCGCGCTCGGGTAGCCCACCAGGGCCACGTCGGCGACCGTCTTCAGCTCCAGGACGATGTCCTGCAGGTCACCGGGCACACCCAGCAGCGCGAAGCCGGGCGCCTTGCGCCGGGCGCTCGCCAGCGCCGCGTTGCCGAGGCCGCCCCGGCCGCCCTGCGCCGCGATGTACGAGGTGCCGTGACCGACCAGGTCGGCGAGCACGTTGCCCGCCTTGTCCAGGACGACCGTGCCGTCCGGCACCGGCAGGACCAGGTCCTCGCCGTCCTTGCCGGAGCGGTTGCCGCCCTCGCCGGGCTTGCCGTTGGTGGCCTTGCGGTGCGGGGAGTGGTGGTAGTCCAGGAGCGTGGTGACCGACTGGTCCACGGTCAGGATGACGTCACCGCCACGGCCGCCGTTGCCGCCGTCCGGGCCGCCGAGCGGCTTGAACTTCTCGCGGTGGACGGAGGCACAGCCGTGGCCTCCGTTACCCGCGGCGACATGCAGTTCGACGCGGTCCACGAAGGTGGTCATGGTTCAGTGCCTCCAGATGCGTACGGGAATCTCTACTGCGTAACACGCGAAAGGCGGACCCGCCTTCCCGACCGGGAAGTGAGGTCCGCCTCGCGAAGTGAACGTTCGGGTCAGCCGACCGGAACGATGTTCACGACCTTGCGGCCACGGTGGGTACCGAACTCCACCGCACCGGCCTGCAGCGCGAACAGCGTGTCGTCGCCGCCACGGCCGACACCGGCGCCCGGGTGGAAGTGGGTGCCACGCTGACGGACCAGGATCTCACCAGCGTTCACGACCTGACCGCCGAAGCGCTTCACGCCGAGCCGCTGGGCGTTGGAGTCGCGACCGTTCCGGGTGGACGATGCGCCCTTCTTGTGTGCCATGTCTCCTCAGTCCCTTACTTCGCAGCCGTGGGGATCGACGTGACCTTGATCGCCGTGTACTGCTGGCGGTGGCCCTGCCGACGGCGGTAGCCGGTCTTGTTCTTGTAGCGCAGAATGTCGATCTTCTGGCCCTTGTGGTGGTCCACGACCTCGGCCTGGACCTTGATGCCGGCCAGCACCCACGGGTCGCTGGTCACAGCGTCGCCGTCGACAACGAGCAGGGTCGAGAGCTCGACCGTGTCGCCAACCTTGGCAGTGGAAATCTTGTCAACCTCAACGATGTCGCCGACAGCAACCTTGTGCTGGCGACCACCGCTGCGCACGATGGCGTACACGCGGATCTCTCTTTCGCTCGAAGAAACGGCACCCCCGCAGGCCAGCCGCCCAGTGATGACACGGGCAACCTCTCCCGGCCAACCGTGTGCCCGGGAGGAAGAGGTTTACGGGGATGTGGCGTACTCAGTGGACACGCCGACGGTCAAGGTTACGGGGCCACGGCCGAAGGGGTCAAACCGGGCCGGGCCCCCGCGGTATGCGGCCGGTCACACGTACCGGCCGCACACCGCTCAACGGGTTCAGCCCTCGTCGGTGGCCGCGGAGACCGTGGTGGTCTTCTTCGCCGTCGACTTGGCGGCGGCCGTCTTGGCGGTCTTGGCCGCCTTCTTGGCCGTCGTCTTCTTGGCGGCCGTCTTCTTGGCCACGGTCTTCTTGGTGGCGGCCTTCTTCGCCGTGGCCTTCTTGGCCGCCTTGCGGGCGGTCTTCTTGGCCGGCACGGCCTCCTCGACCGCCTCCTCCGCCGCCTCGGCAGCGGGCGCCTCGGCGGCAGCCCCCTCCGACGCGGCGGCCGGGACGACCACGACGGCCGTCTCCTCGGACGCGGCCGGCGCGGTGGCCTTGCGCACGGCACGGCGCCGCGGGCGGGCCGGGGCGGCACTCTCGGCGGGCGCCTCCTCGACCGGAGCCGGCACCTCGGCCTCGGGCTGCTCCACCGGCGCCTCGGGCGCGGTCTCGGCGACCGTCACCACGGCCGCCTCCGCGCCCGCCGGGGAACCGGCCGGCGCCGACACCTTACGGGTCGCCCGACGACGCGTACGGCCCTTGGGCGCGGCTTCCTCGACAGCGGGCTCCGGGGCCGCCACGGCGACCGGCTCGGCCTGCGCCTCGACCACCGGCTCCGGCTGCGCGGGAAGCGCGGCCTCCTCGGCCGGCGTGACGACCTCGGCGGTCTCCGCGGCCTCGGTGGCCTTCGCGGCCTTCCGGCGTTCGGCCTTCGGCGCACCGGCCGGAGCCGAGGCCCGACGGCTGACGCGGCGACGCGAACGGCCACGGCCGGCCGCCGCCTCCGCCTCGGCGACGCTGCTGTACAGCTCCTCGTCCGGCGCGAAGTCGGGGGCGGGCAGGGCGACCGGCTCGGCCAGCTCCGCGGCGACCTCGACGACGGTCTCCGGCGCCGGCTCGACGGCCTCCCCCGTCTCCACGGCCACCGCGGCGACCTCGTGCTCGGGCAGCTGCCCGTCACCGCCGCGCCCGCGCTTCTTGCGCTTGCCGCCGCCACCGCCGCCGACCGCGGTCGGCTGCTCCATGTGGACGATGACGCCACGGCCGTTGCAGTGGACGCAGGTCTCGGAGAAGGACTCCAAGAGGCCCTGGCCGACCCGCTTGCGGGTCATCTGGACCAGGCCCAGCGAGGTCACCTCGGCGACCTGGTGCTTCGTACGGTCGCGGCCCAGGCACTCCAGCAGGCGGCGCAGCACCAGGTCCCGGTTCGACTCCAGGACCATGTCGATGAAGTCGATGACGATGATGCCGCCGAGGTCGCGCAGCCGCAGCTGGCGCACGATCTCCTCGGCCGCCTCCAGGTTGTTCCTGGTGACCGTCTCCTCGAGGTTGCCGCCCTGGCCGGTGAACTTGCCGGTGTTGACGTCGACGACGACCATCGCCTCGGTCCGGTCGATCACCAGCGAACCGCCGCTGGGCAGCCAGACCTTGCGGTCCAGCGCCTTGGCGAGCTGCTCGTCGATCCGGTAGGTGGCGAAGGCGTCGACCTCGGAGGTCCACTTCGACAGCCGCTCGGCCAGGTCCGGGGCCACGTGGGAGACGTACCCGTGGATCGTCTCCCAGGCCTCGTCACCGCTGACGACGACCTTGGAGAAGTCCTCGTTGAAGATGTCGCGCACGACCCGGACGGTCATGTCCGGCTCGCCGTACAGCAGCGTCGGAGCGTTGCCGCTCTTCGCCTTCTTCTGGATGTCCTCCCACTGCGCCTGCAGCCGCTCGACGTCCCGGCGCAGCTCCTCCTCGCTCGCGCCCTCGGCGGCGGTGCGCACGATGACGCCCGCGTCCTCGGGGACGATCTTCTTGAGGATGGTCTTCAGACGCGCGCGCTCGGTGTCGGGCAGCTTGCGGCTGATGCCGGTCATCGAGCCCTCGGGGACGTACACGAGGTAACGGCCCGGCAGGGAGACCTGGCTGGTCAGACGGGCGCCCTTGTGACCGATCGGGTCCTTCGTCACCTGGACGAGGACCGACTGGCCGGACTTCAGGGCGGACTCGATGCGCCGCGGGCCGTTGGCCATGCCCAGCGCCTCGAAGTTGACCTCACCGGCGTACAGGACGGCGTTGCGGCCCTTGCCGATGTCGATGAAGGCGGCCTCCATCGACGGCAGCACGTTCTGGACCTTGCCCAGGTAGACGTTGCCGACGTACGAGGTCGACTGCTCCTTGTTGACGTAGTGCTCGACCAGCACACCGTCCTCGAGGACGCCGATCTGCGTGCGCTCGCCGTGCTGGCGCACGACCATCACGCGCTCGACGGCCTCGCGGCGGGCCAGGAACTCGGCCTCGGTGATGATCGGAACGCGCCGGCGGCCCTGCTCACGGCCTTCGCGGCGGCGCTGCTTCTTCGCCTCCAGACGGGTCGAGCCCTTGATGGACTGCACCTCGTCGGACGGTTCGGCGGGCTTGCGGGGCTCGCGGACCTTGACGACCGTGCGCTCCGGGTCGCCCTCGCCGGGCTCGGTGTCGGCGGACGTGTCACCGGCGCGACGGCGGCGACGGCGACGGCGACGGCTGCTGGAGGAGCCGGCCTCGTCGTGGGCCTCCTCGGCGTCCTCTTCCTCCTGCTCGGCGGTGTCCTCGGCGTCCTGGGCGGCCTGCTCGGCGGCCAGTTCGTCGGCCTCGGCGTCCGCGCCCTCACCGGCCTCGCCCTCGACGGCGTCACCGCGGCGACGGCGACGGCCGCCCCGACGACGGCGACGGCGCGAGCCGGCCTCCTCGGCACCCTCGCCCTCTTCGGTCTCGTCGCCCTCGGCGAGGTCCTCGGCGGCGGCTTCCTCGGCCTCCTCCGGCTCCTCGTCCTCGGCAGCGGTCTCGACGGCCTGGGTCTCCTCGGCGAAGGCGGCGCCCCGACGGCGACGGCGACGGCGCGAGCCGGCCTCGGCGCGCTCCTCCGCGTACGCCCCGGTCTCCGCGGTCTCCGTGGTTTCCGCGGTCTCCTCCGGCCCGGCGGCCTCGGCAGCGGCCTCGGCAGCGGCCCGCTCGGGGGTCTGGAACTTCGGCTCGGCGAACACCGGCGCCTGGAACACGGCCACGGCGGGCCGGGCCGGGCGACGCGGTGCCTCTGCCTCGGCCTCGGCGGCCGGGGACTGCCCGGGCGCGGAGAACCCGCTCGCGGCCTGCCGCACGACCCGGCGGCGACGGCGCGGCGCACCCTCGGCGGGGGTCTCGGCGGTGGCCTGGACGGCGACGGGCTCGGCGATCTCGGTGGCCTCGGCGGCGGCCTGCTCGGCGGCCACAGGGGCCTCCTCGGTCACAGGAGCACCGACGGGCGCCGAGACCTGGCGGGTGGCGCGGCGGCGGGTACGGCGCGGCGCGGCCTCTTCAGCGACCTCGGCGGCCGCAGGGGCCTCGACGGTCTCGGCAGCCACGGGCTCTTCCACGGCCTCGGCGGCAGCGGCCGGCACGACGGTCTCGGTGGCCTCGGCGGCAGCCGGGGCGCCGGCAGGCGCGGACGCCCGGCGGGTGGCACGACGACGCGTACGAGCGGCCGGCACGGCCTCCGCCTCGACCTCGACGGCGGGCGCGGCCTCAGCCGCGGGAACTTCCACGGCGGGGGCGGCTTCGGCGACCGGCGCCTCGGCGGCGGGCGCGGCCTCGGGCGCCTCGGTGGCCTGCGGCGCACCGGCGGGGGCCGAGGCGCGGCGGGTGGCACGACGACGCGGACGGGCGGCGGGCGCGGCCTCCGCCTCGACGGCGGGCGCGGTCTCGGCCGCCGTCTTCTCCTCGGCCTTCACCTCGGTCTTCTCCTCGGCCTCGGCCGCGGCTGTAACTCCGGCCGGCGCGGAGGCGCGGCGGGTGGCACGGCGGCGGGTACGGGGGGCGGGCGCGGCCTCTTCGGCGGTCTCGACTGCCTCGGCGGTCTCGACGGCCTCAGCCGGCTCAGCGGTCTCGGCGGCAGCGGTCGTAACAGCCGTAGCAGCCGGAACGGCCGTCTCGACGGTCTCGGCAGCCGCGGGCGCCCCGGCGGGCGCGGACGAACGCCGCGTGGCGCGGCGGCGGGTACGAGCGGCGGGCGCGGGCTCCTCGACGGCGGCGGGCGCCTCGACGGCCTCGGCCTGCTCCTCGGCGATCTCGTCGGCCTCCGCTGCCGGTATGGCCGGCGCGGCGACCTCGGTGGGTGCCTCGGCCGCGGCGGGCGGACCCGCCGGGCGAGAGGCGGCACGGCGACGCCTGCGCGGCGGCAGGGTGTCGCTCGGAGTGTTCGGTTCGGAGCCCTCGTGGGGCTCGGTCGGTTCGAGCATGCGGGCGTTTCTCCCGTCAGGCTCCCGGGCGCCGCGCCTGGTCCGGTGTCGGTCTCCAAGGACCGTCCGCCGTTGACGTCCGCGGCCCGCGCGATGCGCGGTGGCCGCCGTCCGGGGCGCGGGCGCCGCACGGGAGCACTCTGTGTCCTGTCTCGCCGGTTCCGTACGCCTTGTCGGTACGGCCTGGCGAAAGTCTTCTGGTCGGTGCGCTGCCCGACCCAGGTGGCTCCCGAGTACGAGGGCGGCGCTACGACGTCCGTCCTTACGCGGAACCTTCCGGCGTCGGCGCCGTCGCGGCGGCAACCGGTTGGGCCGTCAGGGCCTCGGCTGCCTCGCGGTCGGGCGCGAGCGGGTCGGTCACCGTGCCGGTCTCTTCATCGAGCAGCCCCTGCGCCAGCCTGGTCACCGCTGCGGGGACCGGCGGCGCCAGGTCGGCCACGGCGCGGAGACCGGACAGGACGTCGTCGGGTCGTACGGCAGGCGTCACGTGCCGAACAACCAGCCGCAGTATCGCACAGGGCTGGTCGCTGGGCCCAGCAAGGTGCGCGGCGTCGGCCGCTCCAGCGGAGCCGATGCTCGCAGCGGGCTGCGAGCTGTGCGTTTCCAGGTGCACGACCGCAGGGCGGGCGTCGAAGGTACGGACGCCGTTCTTGGTCATGCGCTGCACCTCGACGGTGTCGGCCTTGGTGAAGGCCTCGACCGCGCGCTGTGCGTCGACCGGGTCGACTCCGTCCAGCCGCAACTCCCAGACGGAGGCCGTGAGCCGGTCGGCGAGACCCGAGGTCCGCGCCTCGACCGCGTCGACGATGTCGAGCCCGGTGGGCAGCGACTCGTCGAGCAGGTCGCGCAGGGTCTCGGGGTCGCGCGACTCGGTCAGCGCGATCTCCAGGTACTCCGCCTCACTGCCCGTGCCGGTGGGTGCGGCATTGGCGTAGGACACCTTCGGGTGCGGCGTGAACCCCGCCGAGTACGCCATGGGCACCTCGGCGCGGCGCAGCGCACGCTCGAAGGCGCGCTGGAAGTCACGGTGGCTGGTGAACCGGAGGCGGCCGCGCTTGGTGTAGCGCAGTCGGATGCGCTGCACCGCGGGTGCGGGCGGCGGGCCTTCGGGCTGTCGCTTGCCCAGTGTCCTAGTCCTTCGTGAGAGCGGTCGTACTGCTACCAAGAGTACGTGTCCCGGGTCCCGTGGGTTCCCGCCGGTCGACCGCGACCGGCTGCCGGGGCTCGCCGAAGAGCATCCGCCTCAGGTCCGCGCGGGCCTGCCGCACGGTGTCGCGGGCGGCGGTCAGCGTCTGCCGCGCGGTCCGCCCCACCACGCGCGCGGCCTCGGCGACGGGCCGCAGCACGAAGTCCCGTACGACGTGCCCGACGGGGGTCAGGACCGTGCGGTACACCCAGCGCACCGGCTCCACGAAGATCCACCGGAAGAGGGTCGCGAGCGCCCTGCCGACCGCGCGCGAGATCCGCCCCGCGACCCGCCAGGCGTGCCCGAGGGCCTCGCCCACCTCGCGCGCGACGACCGCGAGGAACCGCCCGACCGGAGCGAGGACCCAGCGCCACAGGGCGAGGGCGGGCAGGACGACCAGGATGCGGGTGGTCCAGTACAGGACCGTACCGATCGCGGTGATCACGGCGCCGGCGACCCACGCCACCGCTCGCCCGACCGGGGCGAGCACCCACTCGTACAGCCACCGCGCGGGGACGACGAGCAGGTACCGCACCAGCCAGGCCACGGCGGCGAACACGCCCGCCCCGGCGGCGGCGAGCAGGAAGCCCACGCCCTTCAGCAACCAGAGGACACCACGGCCGACCGGCGCGAGCACGCGCGCGTAGAGCCACTCCAGGCCGGCCCCGATCCCCCGCGCGACCCAGGCGACGGCGCGCCCGACCGGGGTCAGCACGTAGGTGTACAGCCACCGCAGCGGTACGACGACGAGGACGTGCCCGAGCCGTCCGAGCGTCTTCCCGACGGGCACGAGGACGTAGCGCCACAGCGCCACCCACGGCCACACGAAGACCGCCCGGCCGATCCACAACAGCGCGCGCCCCACCGGCCGCAGCACGGTGTCGGTGAGGAACCGGCCGCAGACGACCAGCGCGTCCCACGCCATGCGCACGGGCAGCACCAGCACGAGCACGACGATGCGCACGGGAATGCGGATCGCGACAGCGAGGCATCCCTCGGGGTACTGCGGCTCGGGCGGGGGCTTCTGGAGATCCATACCGGGATAGACGCCTGAGCAGCCCCTACGGATGCAGTCGTCTGTTGGTCCGATCCACGGATAAACCGGCGAGTTCCGACGTGCCGCACGCCCGGTCCGGGCACACAAGGGTCAACCTCGCACTCGGTTCGGGACGCCTCCCGGAACGAATGAACGGTGCCGGGAGCAGCCATGACCTACCGCTTCAGCGAGAACGACCAATTCAACTACGAGATCCTGCTCGCCCTGGGCGCGGCCTGGCGGCAGGGCGCCGACGTGGGCGAGGTGCTGGCGACGGCTTCCGCCGTGGCGGACGGTGACGGCGAGGCCTGGTTCACCGCCTGGGTCGAACTGGCCCGCGGAGTCCGGGAACAGGCCGGCCGCAGCGCTGCCGCGGGGCGGACGGTGAGCGCCCGGGACGCCCAGCTGCGCGCCGCCGGCTACTTCGGCACCGCCCTCGTGGGCGTCGACGCGGTCGCCGAGCCCGAGAAACGGCTGGCCGAGGTGTTCCCGGAGCACCGCGCCTGCCTGGACCGCTTCCTGCGCGCCCTGGATCCACCTGCCGAGCCGGTCGCCGTCCCGTACGAGAACACGCCCCTACCCGGGTACCTCGTCAGCCCGCCCGGCGCCTCCGGCCCCCTCCCCACGCTGATCGCCAACAACGGCAGCGACGGCCCGCTCAGCGCCGCCTGGACGCTGCTCGGCGCGCCGGCCGTGGCCCGCGGATACCGCGTCCTGCTCTTCGACGGCCCGGGCCAGCAGTCGATGTTCTTCGAACGGAGTGTGCCCTTCCGACCCGACTGGGAGCACGTCATCACCCCGGTGGTGGACTTCCTCCTTTCCCGTCCCGACGTCGACCCCGACCGGATCGTCCTGGCCGGCATCAGCCAGGCCGGCTACTGGGTCCCGCGCGCGCTCGCCTTCGAACACCGGATCGCGGCCGCGGTCGCCGACCCGGGGGTGACCCGCGTGGTGGACAGCTGGTGGCACAACCTCGGCCGCGATCTGCGCTACCTGTGGGAGTCCGGTGACCGTGCCGCCTTCGACCGCGTCGTCGAGGACGCCCTCGCCCAGGACGGGGCACTCGCGGCGACTTGGCGCTGGCGGGCCAAGCCGTACGGCATCGACTCACCGTTCGACCTCATCACCGAGGTCTCGCGGTACGACGTCACGCCGTTCGTCGACCGGATCACCACCCCGCTGCTGATCACCGACCCGGACGGCGAGCACTTCTGGCCAGGCGCTTCAAGGGAGTTGCACGACGCCCTGCCCGGCCCGAAGCACCTGGTCCGCTTCACCGAGGCGGAGGGGGCGCACCTGCACTGCGAGCCGTTGGGCCGCGCTCTGTTCGAACAGCGCGTCTTCGACTGGCTGGACGCCCGTCTCGCCGCTGCCGCCCGGGCCTGATCACCGAACGGCAGCAGCCGGGTAACACATTGACTCGCGCACGCCAAAAACATGGTTTCCGGTCACCCTGACTGATTCGATGGGGGAGCAATCACGCGAATCCCAGGGGGGACGAGACAATGCACTGGTATGTGGACGTACTCAAGAAGTACGCGGTGTTCAGCGGCCGCGCGCGGCGGCAGGAATACTGGATGTTCTTCCTGTTCAACCTGATCATCAGCATCGTGCTGACGGTCGTCGACCGCGCCATCGGCTCGAACGTCATCAGCCTCATCTACACCCTCGCCGTCCTGCTCCCCGGCCTCGGTGTCACGATCCGCCGCCTGCACGACACGGGCCGCTCCGGCTGGTGGATCTTCATCTCCCTCATCCCGCTGGTGGGCACGATCATCCTGATCGTCTTCCTCGCCACCGAGGGCAAGGCGGAGCAGAACCAGTACGGCCCCAACCCGAAGTACGCGCCGGCCCACTGAGCTGACGTCGGTGAAAAGGCCCGCCGGGGTTCTCCGGCGGGCCTTTTCCGTTGCGGCGGGCCGCTCACGTCCTGCTCGGCCTACTCGACGTCGATGCCGTGATCGCGCACGAGCTGTGCCAGACCGCCCGTGTATCCCCGGCCGCCGAGGACGAAGTCCCAGTCGCCGCCGGTCCGGCGCCGGAAGGAGCCGAGCACCAGGGCGGTTTCTTGGGGCCGTCCGTCCGAGACGTCGAGCCGGCCCAGCTCCGTCATCGAGGAGTCCAGCAACCGGATACCGGCGCCGGTGAACCCGGACAGGTCCGCGTGCGGGTCGGCCTCCGGATCGACCGCGGCCACCAGCACCAGACGGTCCGCGCGATCCGGCAGCGCGTCGAACGCCACCCTCAGGGCGGCCCGGTCGGGCGCAGCGGCCGCCACCACGCGCACCGAACCGTCGGGGGTGGCCGGGTTGTTGAAGAACACGAAGTGATCGTCGCTCAGCACCCGGGTGCCCGCGCAGACCAGCGCACAGACGTCCAGCGCCACGTCACCGGACCAGGACATCCCCAGCACGCTGTAGTCCTCACGGGCCGCCGGCTCAGGCCTCGGAGCGGGCCGGCCCCGCTCCCCCAGGCGGCCGCGCAGCCCGTGCCGGTGGAGCAGGTCGACGAGTTCGGTGCCGGAGATCAGCTCAAGGGGCTTGCCCTGGGCGAAGGTGCGCGAGCCGGGTCCGAAGCCCGACGTCGTGACCAGCACGCCCTTGTTCGCTCCGACGTCCTGCACCGTCCCGTACAGATCGCGCACCGCCGTGGGCGGCACCGTGTTGCGGTAGCGCTTCACCTGTACGACGATCTTGCCGCCGCGGATCGGCGTCGGATCCACCGCGTCGACGTCCACCCCGCCGTCGTTCGAGCGTTCCGTGGTCACCGCCTCCATGCCCATGGCCCGGAACAGGTCGGCGACCAGGACTTCGAAGGCGATCGGGTCCATGTCGTACAGATCCGGTTCCTCACCGCCCCCACCGGCGGCCGGACGGTCCCGGACGTCCTGGGGCCGGCGGCTCGGCCGGACCGCGGCGAGCTGGTCCGGCCGGGCCGAGAGCTGCCCCCGCAGCGCCTCGGTGAGGCAGCTGACCGGATCCACCTGCGCCAGGTGGAGACCGGTGAAGGTGCCTCGCGGGGCCATGACCGTGGCCAGGCAGATGAGCGCCTGCCGTCCCGTGGCCGGATCGTGGTCGTCCACGACCCCGTTCAGCGCGACGGACTCCAGCGCCCCGAACTCGTCCGCCGCGAACAGTTGGTGGACCACGAGCAGCAGGCACTGCGCCAGTACTTCCCGGTACAGCGCACGGCGCTGTCCGACGGGACGCGGGGTCTCCTTGTCCTGGTCCAGCGTGGGCATGTAGCGCACGGACTTCGCCTCGGGAACGACGCCGTGGCCGGGCAGCTCCCAGTCCAGCACCAGCTGCCGGGCCGCAGGGTCGTACGCGGCGGAGACCTGCCGTGGGAACCCCTCGGGCCAGGTCGTGGAGGCGTACAGGACGGCCGAGAAGTACTCGACCACCGCCTCGGGATCACCGCGCCCGACGCCCTCGGTCAGCTCCGCCACACCGGCGTTGTACCGTCGCACCTCCGACAGCTGGACGTCGCTCCGCTGCTCGTACTCGTGCCGGCAGGCGGCGAGTTGCTGCTGCCGCTGCGCCTCGGCGGCCTGGGCTGCATGCCAGTCGCGCTCGAACCGGGCCCGGGCCTCGGCCTGCGCCTGCGCGCGCCGGTTCGTGGTCCAGCCACCCTGCGGCTGGTACTGCGCCGGATCCGGCATGCGCACCGGCCGGCCGAGGGGCCCCGGGTCGAACGCCTGGACCTCCTCGGTGCGCAGCAGCGCCCCCGCCCGGAAGGCCGGGGCGCGGCACCCGGCGGCCAACAGCCCCTGCAGGGCAGCCACCTGGGCGTCCAGCTCGGCCGTGCGCCGCCCCGCCTCGGCCTGCCGGTACTCACGGTGATTCTGCGCGAGTTGCCGTTGGTAGGCCCGCGCCTGCCGCTCCTGCTCTCTGCGCTGCCGGGCCTCGGCCTCTCTCTGGCGCTGCTGCTGCCGCTGTACTTCGGCCCAGACCCCCACCAAACCAGCAGAGCGACGACTCATCCGCTGTATGCCCTCCCCAGGACGTCGGCCAAGCCGACCGAACTCCGGTCACCCCCGCAACCGGTCGCAACCGGACGACTTTATCCGGCATGTGCCGCCCCGCACATGCGACGTGCAAAATGCCTCCGCCGGCCGCCACGTGACACCATCACGCTTCGCCGACCGGAAGACCGGGAGATTCCCAATCCACTGCTGACACCTGCAGGGCAGGCGCTTGACGGCCCCTGCCCTGCTCGGCCGGTCAGGGGCCGCTTCGCTCCACCCCTTCCGGGAGGCCTGCGCGGTGCGGCCGGCGTCGGTCAGGGCTGGGGGGTCACCGCGACCCACTGGGACTGCGGGTCGTTCCCCGACGCCGGGGCGGGACACACGAGGGTGACACTCTGGGTGGCCGCGCAGTGCAGGGTGTAGACGTCGCCGCCCTGAGTGATGATCTTGTAGAACGCGTCGCCGCCGTGGCCGTCGACCGAGACGCCGCAGACCGTTTCCTTGGGGAAGCCGGTGATCGTGCTGAGGTCGGTCCAGCCGGCAGCGTTGCTCGGGCCTGACACGATGTTCGGGTTGTCCGGGGACGGGGCGATGCTGGGACGCCTGCCGGCGAACGGCACCCCACCGACGAGCGCGGCGAGAAATTGCTCGTTGCCATTCGGATTCGTCGAATCGACGCCGGTGCCGCACGCCGTCGCAGTCGCCGTCGCAGTCACGGTTGTAGTCGCGGTCACGGTCGCAGTAGCAGTGGCCGTCTTTGTCACCGTAACAGTGGGCTTGGGATGCTTGGTCTCGCAGTCGTCGCCACCACCTGCGCGGCTGCCCGGCTTCTGGTGGTCGCACTGGTCGTGGGGGTCGCCCGCGTAGGTGTACGTCGCGTGCGTCTGAGAGGTCATGCCGGCGGCCACCGCGACCGCCGGGGTCGCCACCGCGGCCGTCACCGCCGTCGCGATCGCGGCGAGCCTGCGGACCTTGCCGAACCGGCCTTGAGGCGCTGCCCCCAGTAGCGAGGCCGTCCTGTGCTCAGGACTCATGTGGGTGCTCCTTGTTCCTAGAGTTTCGGGTGTTCCCCGAGTCCGAGTGCGAGCTTGGCCTGAGCAGCCGGAGTATCCATCCAAAATTGAGGAAACGCGCTGATAGATCAATAAATCGGACTAGCCAGCGCTTCCTGGAGGAAACAGCGGCGGGCTGTGACTCAGCCGGGATCGAAGTTCTGCGGGCATTCCCCTGGCGAGGGTGCGGCCCTCTTGAGAGGGCGCGGCAACACGGTTCCACGGCGCGGGCCCACGCCGTCCGGGTGCCGGCCGCCCAGTGGGCGAACCGCTCGTGCGCCGGGCGGGCCTCGGCGGGCCGGTCGAGCCGTACGGCCCCCTCCACCTGGGCGGGCAGGCTGTGCAGGGCGATCAGGATGTGGCGGTGCGGGCCGGTGGTGAGCGCGGTGGGTCGACGGCGGCTGGTGGAGCCGGGTGGTCGCGGCCGACGGCAACGAGGTCCCGGGTCGGTCGCTCGACTGCGCTTCCTCGAGGGCTCCGCAGGCGCCAGGCGTGACCCTGCGGCCCGTGACCTGGCGATCGCGTTCACCCGCGTGGGGTGAAGCCGTCCGGTGCCCGCCGGGCCCAAGCTGGACGCGATGACAACTCCTGCGACTGCTCCCGAGGTGTGCCACGCGCACAGTGAGATCGGCTTCCGGCCCGGCTCCCGCCCACTGGGCCCGTGCGGCGCTGCTCGCCCTGCTGGGCAGCGTGACGGTTCCGCTGGTCGTCGCCGGGCTGAAGAGCGTGCTGTGGGTGCTGGTCGGGGTCGCGGGGCTGGCCCTCACCGTCGCCGGGGTGTGGTGGGCCCTCGCGCACACCGGAGTCGTCCGGGCCGTGGGGACGCTGCTGTCGGTGGCCGCGCCCCTGACGGTCCTCGCGCTGTACGCCGCGCACGACCTGCTGTGGGCGGCCTGCCTCTCGCTGGGCCTGTGGGTGCTGGCGGTGGTGGCCGCGCGGATCGCCCTGACGCCCGCGAGTGCCGCCGCGCGCCACCGTGACCGGGGCCCCGTCGAACCGCCGCGCCACCCGTGGGTCCTGATGAACCCGAACTCCGGCGGCGGCAAGGTGGCCCGCTGCCACCTGGCGGAGCGGGCACGGGCAGCGGGCGCCGAGGTCGTCCTGCTGGACCCGACACGGCACCAGGACGTGGCGGAGCTGGCCCGGCGCGCGGTGGCGGACGGCGCCGACCTGCTGGGGGTGGCCGGCGGGGACGGCACACAGGCCCTGGTCGCCGAGGTCGCGGCCCGGCACGGTCTGCCCTTCGTCGTGATCCCGGCCGGCACCCGCAACCACTTCGCCCTGGACCTCGGCCTGGACCGGGAGGATCCTGCGGCCGCCCTGGCGGCACTGACCGACGCCGACGAGTTCCGCGTCGACCTCGGGTTCGCCGCCGACCGGGTGTTCGTCAACAACGTCTCCTTCGGCACGTACGCGGTCGTGGTGGCCAATCCCGCCTACCGGGACCAGAAGGTCCGCACGGCCCTGCGGGAGCTGCCCGATCTGCTCACCGGTGACAAGGCCCCCAGCCTGCGGATGCGGGCCGGACGGTCGCGGGCCTCGGGCCTGCAGGCGCTGCTCGTCAGCAACAACCCCTACCGGCGTGCCGTCGACGCCTCCCGCCCGGGGCGCAGGGTCTGTCTGAACTCCGGACAGCTCGGTGTGCTGTGCGTGCGCGTCGGCAGCACCGCGCAGGCTGCCCGGCTGCTGCGCGGCCCGCGCTCGCCGGGGCTGAGCCGGCTGACCGCGCGGGAGGTCGTCGTCGAGGCGGACGCGCCCACCGTCCCGGCCGGTATCGACGGGGAGCACGTCGTGCTGCCCGTACCCGTCGTGTGCCGGATCGACGCCGGAGCCCTGCGGGTCCGTGTGCCGCGCCGCCGCCCCGGTTCACCGGTCGCCCGGCCGGCCGCCGACTGGCCACGGGTGGCGCGGCTCGCGCTGGGCAGGTGACGTCACCCGGCGCCGGTGGTCCACTGCGCGCCGGTGCGCAGGCGGTAGGCGGCGACGGCGGCCTCGACCGTGGGGAAGAAGTGGTCCGGGTCGATGGTGCGGGTGAGCCCGTAGCGTTCGATCTTCCGCCGCACCGGGTCCTTGAGCTCGGCGAACACCAGATGGACGTGCTCGGCGTTGAGGGCCTGGTCGAGGTCCTCCAGGACGTCGGCGGCGGTGGTGTCCACGTCGGTCATCGGCTCGGCCGCGACCACGATCCAGCTCGGCGGCGGGTCCCCGTGGGCGAGCCGGCGGACCTGGTCGCGGAAGGCCCTGGCGTTGGCGAAGAAGAGCGGCGCGTCGAACCGGTAGATCACCAGGCCGGGCAGCCGCTGCGCGCCGGGGTAGGAGCGGATGTCGTGGAAGCCCTCCAGTCCGGGCACCCGGCCCAGCACGGCGTCGTACGGCCACCAGGCGCGGCGGAAGACGTTCAGGACGGACAGGGCGACCGCGATCGCGATCCCGGGCAGCACCCCGAGGAACGCGACGCCGACGAAGGCCGCGAGCGACAGCAGGAACTCGGCGCGGCGCTGCCGCCACAGCCGTACGGTCCCCGGCAGGTCGGCGAGGGACAGGGACGCGACGATGACCACGGCGGCCAGCGCGGGCTGGGGCAGGTTCCGGAACAGCCCCGGGACGAGCACGAGCATGAGGACGATCAGGGCCGCGCCGACGACCCCGGTCAGCTGGGTCCGCGCGCCCGCCCGTTCGGCCACGGCCGTGCGCGAGCCGCTCGTGCTCACCGGGAACCCCTGGAAGAAGCCCGCGGCCAGGTTGGCCGCCCCGATCCCGGCCATCTCCTGGTTGCCCCGGACCTCCTGCCCGGTGCGGGCCGCGAAGGCCGACGCGTTGGAGATGGTGTCGGCCAGGGAGACCACGGCGATGCCCAGGGCGCCCGCGGACAGCGGCCCGAGGTCGTCGAGCCGGACGTCGGGCAGGGTGAACGGCGGGAAGCCCTTGGGCAGCACCCCGACCAGGCCGACCCCGTGCTCGCCCAGCCCGAACACGGCGGCCGCGCCGATCGCCAGCACCACCATCACCAGCACCGCGGGTACCTTCGGCAGCCGGCGCTGCAGCACCAGCAGCAGCACGACCCCGCCGACCCCCACCGCGGCCGCGGCCGGTACGACCGCCCCGGCGGTCAGCTTCTCGACGAGGCCGACGCACTCGCCGATCAGGGTGTCCGCCTCGACCTTGAAGCCGAGCAGCTTGGGCAGCTGTCCGATCAGGATGGTCAGGGCCAGGCCGTTCATGTAGCCGATCATCGTGGGCTTGGAGATCAGGTCGGCCACGAAGCCGAGCCTCGCCACCGAGGCCAGGATCATCACGAGCGCGACCATCAGGGCGAGCATCGAGGCCAGGGCGACGGCCCGGTCGGGGTCTGCGCCCGCCCCGGCCAGCGGGAGCACGGTGGCGGCGATCATCGGCCCGAGCGAGGAGTCCGGGCCCAGCACCAGGATCCTGGACGGTCCGCAGAGCGCGTAGCCCAGCAGGCACAGGATCGACGTGTACAGGCCGGTGATCGGCGGCAGGCCCGCGAGTTCGGCGTACGCCATGCCCTGCGGCACCAGCAGTGTCGTCAGGACGACTCCGGCGACCAGGTCCTTGGCCAGCCACTCGCGTCGGTACGACGACACGGCGCGGACCCCGGGAACGGCTCGCAGCCCGGACCGTGCCCATGCGGTGGCGTGCCGGTTCGCCATGTACGGCCTTTCACGTCCTTGTGGCCCGCCTGGCGACGAGCTTGCCGAGCTCCCACAGCCCGAGCAGCACCAGTGCGGGCACGAGCGCCCAGCCGAACTGCCGCACGTTGATCTGTGTCGTGCCCAGCAGCCGCCGGAAGCCGTCCATCTGCGTGACCAGCACCGCGAGGACGAACTCCACGAGCATCGCCCAGTTCATCTGCTTGCTGTCGAAGCTGGCGGTCGTCAGGACGGTCTCCGTCTCGCTGCGGCATTCGAGCGCGGCCACGATCAGGCAGAGCGCGAAGGACGTGAACGCGATGGACTGGCCGACGACGGTGCTGCCGTAGTGCGACTCGCCGAGCTTGATCAGGGCGAGCAGGAAGACCGTGATCACCAGCCCGGACAGCCCGACCGTGATCATCACGCCCCTGGTCAGCACGGGTTCACCGCGCGGACGCGGTCTGCGCTCCATGAGTCCGGGGCTCTGCCGGTCGAAGCCGAGCGCGAAGCCGAAGGCCGCGTTGACGAAGAAGTGTATCCACAGCACCTGGGCCGGGCTGAAGGGTTCGCCCGCCGCGATGTCGAACAGGGTCGCGCCGAGGAAGGTCAGGACGAACACCACGAGGAGCACGAGGACGAAGCGGATGTACTTCGTGAGGTTGTCGTAGATCTTGCGGCCCTGCTCGACGGCGAAGACGATCGTCGCGAAGTTGTCGTCGGCCAGCACCATCCGCCCGGCGTTCTTGGCGACCTCCGTGCCGGAGCCCATGGCGATGCCGATGTCGGCCGCCTTGATGGCCGGGGCGTCGTTGACACCGTCCCCGGTCATGGCCACCACGTCGCCCTTCCTCTTGAGCGTGTCGGCGAGCAGCACCTTGTGTTCGGGGGCGACGCGGCCGACCACCCCGATGTCGTCGATCCGGGCGAGCCGCTCGCTCTCCGGAAGCGCGGCGAACTCGGCGCCGAGGAGCGCCTCGCCCTCGATGCCCAGCTGCCGGGCGATGGCGGCGCCCGTGACGACGTCGTCGCCGGTCACCATCCGCACCCGGATGTGCGCCGACTGCGCGTCGGCCACGGCGGCCCGCGACTCCGCACGGGGCGGGTCGACCATGCCGACCAGGCTCGTCATCTGCAGGTCGGTGACGTGGGCGAGCAGGTCCCCGTCCGGATCGAAGGCGGCCGGGTCGAGGTCCCGGCGCGCGGCGGCCATCACCCGCAGCCCCTCGCCGCCCATGCGCTCGACGTGTGTCTGGGCCCGCTCGCGCAGCTCCGCGTCCCAGGGGACGGTCGTACCGTCGCGCAGCGCGGTGGCGGCCCGGGCCATGACCGCGGGTGCCGCCCCCTTCACGAAGCACCGCACGACCGGGCGGCCGGCCGCGTCCGTGGCCGAGTGGAAGGTGGCCATCAGCTTGTACGACGGGTCGAACGGCAGCGTGGCCAGCCGGGGCAGCCGCTCCCGGGTGGCGTCGATGTCCAGCCCGGCCTTGTGGCCGAGCACCAGCAGGGCGCCCTCGGTGGGGTCGCCGACGACCTTGCCGTCCACGAGCCCGGCGTCGCTGGCGACCACGTAGGGCAGGATCGCGTCCTCGATGCCGGGCGTGCTGCCGACGGCGTGCTGGACCTTGCCCTCCAGGCTGTAACCGGTGCCGGAGACGGTGTAGCGGTCGCCGGGATCGACGACCTCCACGACGGTCATCTGGTTCATGGTGAGCGTGCCGGTCTTGTCGGAGTTGATCGCCGAGGTGAACCCCAGCGACTCCACCGACGGCAGGTCCTTCACGATCGCCTGACGCCGGGCCAGATCGACCCCGCCGATCGACAGGATCGTCTGGGTCACCGTGGGCAGCGCCTCCGGAATGGCGGCGATGGCCAGCGAGACGGCGCTCACGAACAGCACGTCCCACGCCTCGCCGCGGCTGCGTCCCAGGACGAACATCACGATCATCGTCAGTCCGGCCGCCCCCGTGATCCACAGGGTGAGCCGGTTGAGCTCCTGGTCCAGCGGGGAGGCCTCGCGGGGCGTCGCCGACAGCATCCCGGAGATGCGGCCGAGTTCGGTGCCGGCGCCCGTGGCCGTGACGATCACCGTCGCGCTGCCGTGCGTGACCGGCGTGTTCATGAACGCCATGTTCGTCCGGTCCCCGGGGCCCAGGTCGCCTCCGGCCAGGGTCGTCGCGTCCTTGGCGGCGGGCACGCTCTCGCCCGTCAGCGCCGACTCGTCGATCTGCAGGGCGCTGGCCGCGATGATCCGGCCGTCGGCGGGGACCTCGTCCCCGGCGGTGAGGAGGACGACATCGCCGACGGCCACCTCCTCGGCCGGGATCTCGGACTCCGTCCCGTCCCGGCGCACCCGGGCGGTCGCCTTGAGCATCGACTTGAGCGCGTTCATGGCGCTCTCCGCCTTGCCCTCCTGCCGCATGCCGACGACCGCGTTGAGGACCGTCAGCGCGACCAGCAGGATGCCCGTGTTCCACTCCGCGATCAGGAACGACACCACGGCGGCGGCGACCAGGACCAGTTGCATGTAGCTGCGGTACTGGGCCAGATAGCGGCGCCAGCCCGGCAGGGGTTTCTCCTCCGGCAGCGCGTTCGGACCGTTCGCCCGCAGCAGCTCCGCGGCCCTCGCCGAGGACAGCCCCACGGCCGGATCCACCTCGAACCCGGCGGCGACCTCCTCCGCGGAGCGCGCGTACCAGGCCCGGTCGTCCGTCGCCCCCTCGTGCGGGGCATCCGTCTGTGCGGTCATGGCGCGCGCTTCCTCTCAGCCGTTCCCGTCAGCCGTTCCCGTCAGCCGTTCCCGCCGGAGTGCTTGCCCTTCCTGCCGGGCTTCCCGTTGCCGGATTCGCCTTTGGGAACCGATACGGCGTACGGGTCGGGCGCGGCACCCTTGGGTGCCTCGCGCTCCAGTTCCCGCCTGACCTCGGCCAGGCCACGCCGGGTCTCCTCACTGACCTGCGGGTACCGGGGATCGATCTCGATCAGCGTGTGCGCCAGCACCGCGGCCGCGCAGATGCGTGCGAACCACTTGCGGTCGGCCGGCACGACGTACCAGGGCGCCCATTCCGTGCTCGTGGCGGACAGCATCTGCGAGAACGCGCGCTGGTAGTCGTCCCACCGGGCCCGCTCCCGGACGTCGGCGGGCGAGAACTTCCAGTTGCGCTCGGGAACGTCGATGCGCTTGAGGAAGCGGATGCGCTGCTCCTCCTTCGACAGGTTCAGGAACAGCTTCACGATCCGGAACCCGTTGTCGGTCAGGTAGCGCTCCCAGTCGTTGATCTCCCGGTACCGCCGGTCCCACACGTCCGGGCCGCGCACCGAGTCCGGCAGCCGCTGCCGGTCGAGGTTCTCCGGGTGCACCCGTACGACCAGGACCTCCTCGTAGTGGGACCGGTTGAAGATGCCGATCTCGCCGCGCCCCGGCAGCCGGCAGGCATAGCGCCACAGATAGTCGTGATCGAGCTCCTCGGCCGAGGGCACCTTGAAGCTGGACACCCGCACACCCTGCGGATTGACTCCACTCATCACGTGACGGATCGTCCCGTCCTTGCCGCCGGCGTCCAGCGCCTGCAGGCACACCAGCACTCCATAGGTGTCCTGGGCCGCCAGCCGCCGCTGGTAGTCGGCGAGCAGCTCGACACCGGTGCGGAGCAGCTCCACGCCCTCCTTCTTCCTGTGGATGCCCGCCTTGTAACCGGGATCGAAGTCGTCCGCCAGATGCACCTTCCTGCCGGGCTCGACCCGCAGAGGCCTGATGAACTCCGCTATGCGTTCGGCCATGTCGTCGGCCATCGTCCGCCCGCCTTCCACCCTGGCCCGACCCGCCGGCCCGGCCTCGCGCCGGGTCGCCTTCCCGACAGGATCGAACCGATCTGCGGGGGCGGCCTCACCCTCCGCGGGTGGTTGCTCCGGCGAGGCAGCCGACGAGCGAGGGCGGGGTGCGCGGGAGGCGCTACCGGCCGTCCGTCGGCTGCAGGTCCTGCTCGGTCCAGATCGTCTTGCCGGTCGGGGTGTAGCGCGTGCCCCAGTGGTGGGTCATCTGGGCGATGATGAACAGGCCCCGGCCTCCCTCGTCGTCGTTCTCCGCGTGCTTCAGATTGGGCGTGGTGTGGCCGGTGTCGGAGACCTCGCAGATCAGGTTCCGGTCGCGGATCAGGCGTACCTGGATCGGACCGCCGCCGGCGTAGCGGATGGCGTTGGTGACCAGTTCGCTGACGATCAGCTCGGTGGTGAACACCAGATCGTCCAGCCCCCAGTCGCCCAGCTGCTTCGCGACGGCGGCGCGGATGGTGGCCACCTCCGCCGGGTCCGAGACCAGTGCCCACTGGGCGAACTGGTTCCGGTCGAGCATGCGGGTGCGGACCGTGAGCAGCGTCGCGTCCACGTCCACCGCCCCGGGCAGCAGGGTGTCCACCACCCTGTCGCACAGCCCTTGCAGGGACCTGCAGTCGCCGGCGAGCACCTGGGACAGCTGCGCGAGCCCGGCGGCCCGGTCGTCGGCCGCCTGGAGGAGGCCGCCCGTGAAGAGGGCGACGACACTGCCCTGCGGGAACTCCAGTTCCGTGCTCTGGTAGGGCGGGCCACTGACTCCCAGCGGCGGCCCGGACGGCAGTTCCGGACACTCGACGACACCCGGGTGCGGTACGACGGCCGCCAGCACCGAGTCCCCGGCCCGCGCCAGGCGGCACTTTCCCGAAGCGGGGTCGTACACCGCGTACAGGCAGGCCACGCCCAGCACCGCGGCGGCCCGCGGCCTCAGGTGGCCGGGACCGTGTCCGGTCCCGCGCTCGCCCGCGGTCTGCTCGGCGAGGTCGCCCAGGCGGGACAGCAGCTCGTCCGGGCTCAGGTCCAGGCGGGCCAGGACGCGTACCCCCGTGCGCAGCTGCCCCATGGTCGCCGCGGCGCGCATGCCGTGACCGAGCACGTCCCCGACGACCAGGCCGACCCGGCTGCCCGACAGGGGGATGACGTCGTACCAGTCGCCGCCCACCCCGGACCCGCTGTCGGCGGGCTGGTAGCGGCTCGCCGAGTCGACGGCGGTGTGCGCCGGCAGGTGGCGCGGCAGCAGGCTCCGCTGGAGTTTGAGGGCCACCGTGTGACCACGGGTGACCACCGGCATCAGCAGGACACCGATCAGCAGGGCGCCGAGGCCCAGGACGGTGACCCCGCCGGTCGGTCCGATCAGTGGCAGGTCGACGCTGGTCGAGCCGTACCGCGGGTTCGCGTAGACGCCGAAGGTGGCGTACAGGAACAGCAGGAGCATGATCAGCCCGCCGAGCGCCGGGAACACTCCCTTGAAGACCATGTCCCGGACGCTGCGGGTGAGGACCTTGCGGTAGTACCAGAGGCAGGCGAAGCCGGTCAGTCCGTACTGGAACGCGATCGCGAGCCCGACCGAGTCGATCGAGTCGGCCACGATGTTCCGGCTGAACGACGTCAGCAGGACCAGCAGGGCGATCGAGACCGCTCCCATGCCGATGGTCCCCCAGGTCGGGGTGAGAAACCTGCGGTGGATGCGGGCGAACCGGGCGGGGACGGCCTTGTGGACCGCCATGGAGAAGACGGTCCTGGCCAGGGGCAGGATGGTGGTCTGGGCGGAGGCCAGCGCCGAGGTCAGCACCATCAGGGTCAGCAGTCTCGACAGGGCCAGCCCCGTTTCACGGCTCCCGAAGACGGCATCGCCCAGTCCGGAGAACACGTCGTCCGAGTTGTCCGGGTTGCCGAGCCCGATGCCCGAGGTGCCGACTCCCGCGAACGCCTGCGACGACGTGGACACCAACCCGTACACGACCAGGAGCAGCACGATGGACAGGACCGCGGCGCGCCCGGGGACGCGCGTGCTGTCGACGGTCTCCTCGTTGACCGAGAAGGCGGTGTCCCATCCCCAGTAGATGAAGACGCCCGCGAGGACGCCCGAGGTCAGGGCCCGTGCCGAGGACACCTCGAAGGGGTTGAACCAGGAGGCGGAGATGTGGATCGCCGTCGCGGGAGGATCGGTGTAGACCCTGACCAGCGCGGCGACGGCGAACAGGATCAGCATCAGCACTTCCAGGCACAGCAGCCAGCGCTGGACGGCCGCCGAGACCTCGATGCCCACGTAGCAGATCGCGGTCAGCACGGCGATCCAGACGATGCCGGCCACCGTGGTCCACAGCCGGCTCTCCCCCAGCGCGTCCAGGCCCACCAGCCGGAAGCCGTAGACACCGGCGATCTCGGCGAGGTTCACCATGACGATGATGTCGGCGACGATGATGCCCCAGCCGCCCATCCAGCCGGTGCGCGGCCCGAAGGCGCGGGTGGCCCAGGTGAAGGTGGTCCCGCAGTCGGCGTTGCTCGCGTTGAGCTCCCGGAAGGCGGACGCGACCAGCAGCATCGGGACGAAGGCCAGCATGGTGACGATCGGGGCCTGCAGTCCGACCCCGGCCACGATGATGCCCAGCGTGGCGGCGATGCTGTACGCCGGGCCGGTGGAGGCCAGGCCCATGGCCACCGAGGAGAACATGCCCAGGGCGTTGCTCCTGAGCCCTTTCCGGCCGGCTCCCGTCCCGGGCGCAGGGCGGCCGACGGGCTCGACGCCGCCAAAGTGCCTCACACTTGATTCCAACGCCGGGCCAGTGCCCTTCGCAACAGCGCGGGGGGCGTCACCGCCGGGTCCTGATTCCTCCACGCGCTGCGCCGACTCGCCCAGGAGGACCAACTGTGCCACCGGCGCGCGCAGGCACACCAGGCCTGACGGAGGTGCATCCTGCGGGGCCGGTCGGGCAACCCGGACTCCGTGCTCGACGTGCCATGCGAAGCTCACATCTTGCTCAGAAGATCCACGGAGGCCGACAAGCCGCCCCTCGCCGCTGACATGATCAGCCGCAAGTGACCAATCGATCCCGGCGCGTCACCCTGGACCAAGGAAGAAATGTCATGCACATGCCCAAGACGACGGCCTCGCGAACCCTCGCAGGACTGAGCATCGTGTGTGCCGCGCTGCTCGCTCCGCTCACCGGCTGCACCTCGGACCACACGGAGGCCAAGAAGCCCGCGTGGCCCACACGTTCGTCCGAGCCGAGTTCGGCAGAGGTGACGGCCACTCCGGGCAGCAGTGCACAGCCGTCCGTCCAAACGCCCCCGGAACTGGACGACGACGAGACACTCGCCGGCCGCCGGAAGGCGACCACCGGCAACGCGAGCCTCGCCTTCGGCAAGGGGAGGAAGGGGGACGCGCTGATCGTCGCGGTCCGCTGCCAAGGCGCAGGCAAGATCAAGGTCGCCGTGCGGCCCGTGCGCGCCTCCTTCCCGCTGGAGTGCCTCGCCGACCAGGTCGGCACCACCTACAACCAGCTGGCTGTCAGCGGCGTGGATCGCAGCGGCATCGTCTCCGTCGAGGCTCCCTCATCCGTGCGCTGGTCGATGACCATCGGCCGCGGTACGCCGGCAGAGGAGGAGACACCCACGCACCAGAGTTGAACATGTTCAGAAACGGTGCCAGCATGACGGGGCCGCGACCGGCAAGCCGTCGAATCACGGCCGTCTTTGATGCTGCTGTTTCTTTGGGGGACTGGTGCTGCGCCACTCATCCGGCCTCACCCGAGGGCGGCGCGCAATGTTCGCCGCCTGCCTGCTCGCACTCACGGGATGCAGTCCCCACATGTATGACGACGTTCCGGCGCTGCATGACGTGAAGCGGGCAGAAGTAGCGGGGTCATGGACCGGCTACGACCGGACGAACATCGCCTTCCGGCCCGACGGCAAGGCCGACATCCGTCTCCTGGACGGACAGGAATGGGACTTCGACGACAGGTGGCGCCTGACAGGCGCCGGAACCTGGAAGCTGACCGACCAGCGGACCGGGTGGAACGACGGCCAGCACGTCCTACTGACTCTCACCGCACGCACGGCGGTGGCGACACGAGCACCGGAGCCGGACGACCCGCCCGCCCCGACGACGGACCGCCCCCAGCCCCCCAAGACCTACACCTGGACATTCGAGTTGCGGCGCAACGACGAGAAGGCACTCGAGCTCTACTTCTTCTTCGGCGACCCGGACTCGCGCAGCACGTACATCCTGCAGAGAGACGCATAGCCGGGGCTGTTCGCACAACGGGACCAGCCATGGAGCCCTCGACAAGGTAATCGAGAAGTCGGCCGGCGACCGATGAGTTCCGCGGCTCGGTGGGGTCTGCCTCTGCACAAGCGAAAGCTGCGCACGAACTCTGTGAGGGGACCATGACCACCCACGCACTACCGCCCGTCGTCGACGCCGCAGCCTGGGAGCACCGGCTCGAGGCACTGCGCGCCCGGGAAAAGGCCGCGACGCGGGAGCTCGACGCCATCGCCGCCGAGCGTCGTCGCCTGCCGATGGTCGAGATGCCCGAATACATCCTCGAGGGCGAGGACGGCCCCGTGCGGCTGGCGGACATCTTCGAAGGCAAGAGGCAACTGATCGTCTACAACCACATGTGGTTCGCCGGCAAGGAATGGCAGTGCTCGGGCTGCACGGGGTACACCTCCCAGTACACCCGCCTGGAGTTCCTGGACAACTACGACGCGCGATTCGTCGTCGTCACCCAGGGCCCGATCGAAGAGGCACTCGCCTACAAGCAGCGGGTCGGCAACCGGATGGCGTGGTACTCGACTGCCGACAGCTCGTTCGGGGCCGACGTCGGCGCACCGCCCGACGGAGGATTCGCGGTCAACGTGTTCCTGCGCGACGGCGAGACCGTCTACCGCACCTGGCACACGAACGGTCGGGGCACCGAGCAGCTCAGTCACACCTTCGCGCTGATCGATGTCCTGCCGTACGGGCGGCAGGAGGAATGGCAGGACTCGCCTGAAGGCTGGCCCCAGTCGCCCACCTACAGCCGGTGGGCGACGTCCCAGGACATCGCCGCACTCCATGGCCCGGGCTCCGGCGACGGCTGAGCCGACGCCGACAAGGTCAGGAAACCAGAACGGCGATGCCGTCCCCCAGCAGCTTCAGCCCGAACACGAAGAACAGAACCGCCATGACGGCCGTGTTGTGCCGCGCCGCCCATTCCTTCCAGTTGCCCAGCAAGTTCTTCGCCCGTTCACCCATGACCAGGAAGACCCCCAGCGGAGTCAGCAGCCCGATGGAAGCGATGAAGACGAAGATCGCGAGCGTGGCGATCTGCTCTGCGACCGGCAGCCCCGACGAGCTGATGGACGCTGCCGCGGCAATGGTCAGCGGGGCGTTCTTCAGGTTGCCTGCCGACAGCAGGAGGGCGAGAAGGAAGATCTTCAGCGGCGTGAAGCGGTCGATCGCCGCCATCCATTTCGGAAACTGCGCCTGCGTGGCATCGGCAGGGCGATGACGCCACAGCTTCACCGCGAAAAGAGCCAGCGCCACGCCCAACGCGAGCTTGAGAGCCCCCACCCAGTCGGCCGGCTGTCCGTGGGTGGTGGCACTCCCCTGGCCGCCGATGACCAGAATCACCGCGCCCAAGGCCGACAGACCCACCACCCAGCCGGTGGTGAACACCAGTCCGTTGACACGTCCCTGGGGCGTTGCCAGCACAATGATGAGGGCGATGATCGGAAGCGGACTGACGGCGACGCCGGCCGCCAACCCCAGAACATCACCCAGCACTTGACCCATGCGTAAAGAATCGACGACAGCGCACGGTCCGTGCCGCATGGGCGCGCGGCATGCGAGTGAATGGCGCTCACGGATGCTCTGGTTCCCCGGGTGCAGGTGATGTGCATGCGGGATAGGCTTTTGACGACAAGGTCAGGTTCTCTGGGCGGTTTTACTGACGCCGGTCGCCTATGCGCGACGTTCAGTTGTTTCTGTTGAGACCCGACGAGCGTGGTGCCCCTCGCCCTTTCCAGGGGTGGGCGACTGCCGAATTCCTTCTCTCGCGCCTGTCTCGCGCTTCGCGTGCCGGAGTGGCACCGGCTTCAGGGTCCGCAGCCTGCAGTCCCTGTGGAGGCCGGGATGAGAATTGTCGTGGACCTTTCCCGATGTGAGGGGTACGCGCAGTGCGCGTTCCTCGCTCCGGACGCGTTCCGGATGCACGGCGAGGAAGCACTGATGTACGACCCGAACCCCGACGACTCCCGGCGCGACCAGGTGCTGCGCGCCGCGGCGGCCTGCCCGGTCCAAGCGATTCTGGTCGACCAGCTGGAGGGCCGGGACGTACCGGTGGAGGCGTCGAAGTCATGACGAGCGCCGACAACCTGCGCGCGTTCAAGCGCGATGGCCGCATCGTGGTCGTCGGGGCGTCACTGGCGGGACTGCGGGCCGCGGAGGCTCTGCGCGACGAGGGTTTCACCGGATCGTTGACCATGATCGGTGACGAGCTGGGCGAGCCCTACGACCGGCCTCCCCTGTCCAAGCAGGTACTGACCGGGTGGGTGCCGGCCGACGGCACCAAACTGCCGCGACGCCGTGACATCAATGCGGAGTGGCTGCTGGGCGTGCCCGCCAGCGGGCTGGACCTGGCAACCGACCACGTGCGTCTCGCCGACGGACGCGAGATTCCCTTCGACCGGGTGCTGATCTCCACCGGGGTACGGGCCCGGCCGTGGTTCGTCGCGAGCGAGGCGGCCCTGGACGGAGTGTTCGTCGTACGCACGCGCGAGCACGCCGAGGGTCTGCAGCGAGCCCTCGCCGCCGGGCCCTCCCGCGTACTGGTCATCGGTGCGGGATTCACCGGCTCCGAGATCGCCTCCATCTGCCGCGAGCGCGACATCCCGGTGACCGTCGCCGAACTCGCGCCTGCCCCGCTGGTCGGGGCGCTCGGTGCCATGATCGGTGAGATCGCGGCCGACATGCAGCGCGCTCACGGTGTCGACCTGCGCTGCGGAGTCAAGGTCACCCGGCTGGAGGGCGACGCCCAGGGGCGGTTCCGCCGTGCCCACTTCGACGACGGCAGCACGATCGACGCCGACGTGGCGGTGGTGGCGCTCGGGGGCATCCGCAACACCGAGTGGCTGCGGGACTCGGGACTGGCGGCAGGTGTCTGGGGAATCGCCTGCGACACGGGCTGCCGCGCCCTCGACCTCAACGGCCTGATCACCGACGACGTCTTCGTCGCCGGAGACGTGGCACGCTGCCCGAACCCGATCTACGAGTACCGGCTCATCTCGCTGGAGCACTGGGCCAACGCCGTGGAGCAGGCCGAGGTCGCGGCGCACAACATGGTCAGTGGGCAGGCGGACCGCTGGCCCCACCTGTCCATCCCCGTGTTCTGGTCGATCCAGTTCGGCGCCAACATCAAGTCCGTCGGCGTGCCGACCTTCGCCGACGAGGTGGTCGTCGCCCAGGGATCGGTGTCCGACCGCCGCTTCGTCGCCGCGTACGGCTACCGGGGCCGCGTCACCGCGGCCGTGAGCTTCAACAACGCGAAGTGGCTGGACCACTACCGACAGCTGATCGAGACGGCCGCGCCCTTCCCGCCGCCCTGCCCCACGCCCGACCAGCCGGCCGACACGAAACCCGTGCCCGTCGACTTCCCCGGCCCCGAGCTGCTCGCCCAGGGCGCCACCGTGGTCGTCACCGGCCACGACCCGAGCGAGCGGCGCGTGACGTCCGTGCAGCAGCACCGGTAGGAGGGAGAGCGAGATGACCACGACCGAGACGCCCGACACGCTGCTCCGGATCCTCGACTACTCCTCCCGGGCCGACCCGTACCCGCTCTACGCGGAGCTGCGCGAGACGCCGGTGGCTCTGCAGGAGGACGGCAGCTACGTCATCAGCACCTACCGCGAGCTCGCGGACATCCTGCACAACCCGCACCTGAGCTCCGACGTCCGCAATCTGTCGCATCCGATGGAGGCGTTCGAGAGACCCGGCACACCGGCGTTCATCAACCTCGACCCGCCCGAACACGACCGCCTGCGGCGCATGGCGATGCGCCACTTCGGCCCCCCGCACACCCCGGGGCTGGTGGCCGGCATGGAACCCGACCTGACCGCCACCGTCGGCAGCCTCATCGACGACTTCGCCGGCAAAGAGCGGATCGACATCGTCGACGACTTCGCCTACCCATTCCCCGTCACCGTGATCTGCCACCTGCTCGGCGTGCCACGCGAGGACGAACCGAGGTTCCACCTGTGGGTGAACGACATCATCGAGTCGATCGACTACAACCCCAAGACCGACCCGAAGGAGAAACTGACGAACGGCCAGCAGGCCAGCCAGGACTTGCGCGAGTACCTCGGCGGGCTGGTGGAGCAACGCCACGGCCGGCCGGGTGACGACCTGCTGTCACGGCTGGCCAACGATGACGGGCCGGACGGGCGGATGACCGACGACGAGATCGTCGCCACTGCCAACCTGCTGCTGATCGCCGGCCACGAGACCACGGTCAACCTCATCACCAACGGCATGCTGACCCTGCTGCGCCACCCGCAGGTGCTGCAGCGACTGCGCGACGAACCGGGCGTGGTCGTCCCGCTGGTCGAAGAACTGCTGCGCTACGAGCCTCCCGTGCACATCATTCCGTGGCGGGCGGCCTTCAGCGACATCACCGTCGCGGAGGCGGTCATCCCCAAGGGCTCGCGGATCCTGCTCATGCTGGCCTCGGGCAGCCGCGACCCGAACCGCTTCCACGATCCCGACCGCTTCGACCCCGACCGGCGGGACAACCGGCACCTCGGCTTCGGCAGCGGCATCCACCTGTGCTTCGGCGGCCCGCTGGCCCGACGGGAAACCCAGATCGCGCTGACCGAACTGGTACGCCGCCTCGACCGGCCCAGCCTGGTCACCGACCCACCGCCGTACC
The DNA here is from genome assembly GCF_044541035.1 of Streptomyces sp. NPDC085866. Taxonomy (NCBI): domain Bacteria; kingdom Bacillati; phylum Actinomycetota; class Actinomycetes; order Kitasatosporales; family Streptomycetaceae; genus Streptomyces; species Streptomyces sp. NPDC085866. The sequence continues at coordinate 558,958 of NZ_JBITSQ010000001.1, read as the reverse complement.
GGCGCAGCCCCGTTCTTCGCGGTCCGATCCATCTGCAGATCGATCAGGGTGACGGTTGACGTGACAGCCGCCCACCCGATCGAGTGCCTCGCTCACCTCGGTGCGCGCGACCACTCGAAGCGGGGTGCGACCGCATGATCCGACGGTGAGGCCATGAGCATGCGGGGCTCGTGGGCGGACGGCGGTCATGGCGGACCTGCTCGGTGAGGTGCTCGCCGACCTGGTGGCGCGGTCGCACCGGGCGACGCCGCTGGAGGTCGCCGGGCTCGTGGACGCCGCGGCCCAAGCCCTGGGCATGGACGCGGCGCTCCTGTATCTGGCCGATGTCCAGCAAAGGCTGCTGGTGCCGCTGCCCCGCAGTCCCGGCACGTCGGGCGGCGGGACCGTGGAGCCGATCCCCATCGAGGGCACCGTGGCCGGATGGGCGTACAGAAAGGAATCGGTGCGGCTGTCACGGCACGGGGTGCCGACCCTGTGGCTGCCGCTGGTCGACGGCGTGGAGCGGATCGGCGTGCTTCAGGTGACCGCGGGCCGGCTGACCGCTCGGCTGCTCCACCATGCGGAGATCCTGGCCTCGGTCGCCGCGGTCATCGTGGTCGGCAAGAGCGGGTTCAGCGATCTGTACGCCCTGACCACGCGACAGCGGCCGATGACGACCGCTGCCGAGATGGTCTGGTCGTTCCTGCCCCCGCGCACTCTGGGTACCCACCAGGTCACCTCCACCGCGGTGATGGAGCCCGCGTACGAGGTCGGCGGCGACGCGTTCGACCACGGCCTGCACGACTCCCGGCTGTACCTGACCGTCGTCGACGCCATGGGCCACGACCTCGCCTCCGGGCTGTGTTCCGCGGTCGCGCTGGCCACCTGCCGCGCCACCCGCCTGGCCGACGGCACACTCACCGACATCGCCGAGCAGGTCGACGCCGAACTCGATCACTGGCTGCCCGACCGCATACTCACCGGCGTCTTCGCCGAACTCGACCTCGACAGCGGGCGGCTGAGCTGGGTCAACTGCGGTCACCCCCCGCCGCTGCTGATACGCGGACACCACGTCATCCCCCAGGCCCTGGAGGCCCCCAGTCAGCTACCGCTGGGCCTCGGACCCGGCAATCGCGACACACTCACCGTCCACCGTGCCCAGCTGGAACCCGGTGACCGCATCCTGATCCACACCGACGGCGTCACCGAGGCCCGGTCCCAGACCGGGGAACTGTTCGGTGAGCAACGCCTGGCCGACTTCGTCACCCGCTCGTTGTCAGCCGGCGAACCCGCCCCTGAAGCACTCAGGCGCCTGATCCACACCATCCTCGACCACCACCAGGGCCGGCTCCGCGACGACGCCACCATCGTCCTGGTCGAATGGCACCCCGCCCCCGACGACGAACCCGCCCCCCACGCGGCCGGCGTCGGACGGCGCGGCTGAAGGCGCTCAGGCCGCGCAGTCAGGTGTGGACGCCTTCCACGGCCCGTACTGCTCGGGCGGGTCGGCCAGGGCGTTCCGCATCGGGCGGCTTCCTCGAGCCACCTTCATCACGGTGCTTGCGTCCCGCGCAGACCGTTCGTGGCTTGCAGCTCGAACCACATGGTCTTGCCGGTGGGGGTCCGCATGCTGCCCCAGGCATCGGCGAGCAGGTCGAGGAGCTCGATGCCCCGGCCACCCTCCGCGTCCGAGTCGACGACGTTGAGCGCGGGGCAGGTGGACTCGGTGTCCTCGACCTCGCACAACAGCCGGGAGTGGCGCAGCCGGAGGTTGAGCCTGAGCGGGCCGCGCGTATGACGCAGGGCGTTGGTGACCAGTTCGCTCACCAGTAGCTCGGCGGTGTCGGCCAGGTCGCCCAGAGCCCAGTCGCTCAGTTGCGCCGTCACCAACCGGCGGGCCCGGCGCACGGAGGTCAGTTCCCGCTGCAGAGGCCAGGAGGCGTCCCAGGCGGTGGCGCGACCGCGCGGCGCGTCCAGCGGTTGCAGCGGCGCGAGCGTGCGGGACCACAGCGCCCACTGCCTGGCGAGCCACGAGGGTGCGGCGGCACGAGCGGACCGCCCTCCCCGGCGAAAGGCGATGGGGTAGCCGATGGCCCAGGTGGCCATGGGAATCAGTCCCTTCCAAGCGGGCGGTCGGACGATCCGCCGATGAACGTGCCGGGCATACGCCGGGCTCTTACACGTAGCAATCGCTACACCTAAAATATAGACGTAATCACCGCTACAGTAAAGACCTGACTAAAAACTCCCATACCGGACAGCTTCAACTCCGGCCCTCACACATCCGGGAGCCCCATGCCTCGCCCGCCCGATCCAGCCAAGCGACGCGACCTTCTCGACCGGGTCCGCGCGTACGTGATGCGCAACGGCCTCGCCGATCTCTCCCTGCGCCCGCTGGCCAAGGCCGTGGGCACCAGCGACCGCATGCTCATCTACCACTTCGGCACCAAGGAACGGATGATCGTCGAGGCCCTCGAGATCTACGAGCGCCGCCCCCTCCTGCGCACCCGCGACCTGCTGGAGACCATCGGCTCGCCCACGGACCCCGCGGGCCTGCGCCGCTTCATGGAGGAGGTGTGGCGGCAATTCAGCGACCCCGACATGCGCGCCATGCTCCCTCTCTACTTCGAGATCCTGAGCGTCAGCGTGCTTCACCCGGACCGCTACGGGCCCGTCATGCGCGACATCGTCACCGAATGGACGGACCTGCTCACCTCCGTCCTGCGGGACTTCGGCATGGCCCAGGACCGGGCCCGGACACAGGCCACCCTCCTGACCGACGCCGCCTTCGGCCTCCTGGTCGCCCCGCTGGCGGACGACCACTGGGACCGGGCCGGCCAGGCCTTCCACGCCCTCCTCGACGCTCTGGAACCCGGATGGCACACCACGACGTGAGGGAACCGGGAAAGCGGGCCGGCGGGTGGATCAGACCGGGGCGGCAGGGAGGGGCTGTTCGGTCCAGATGGACTTGCCGGTGCGGGTGTGGCGGGTGCCCCAGCGCTGGCAGAGCGCGGAGATGAGCTGCAGGCCCCGGCCGCCCTCGTCGGTGGCGGAGGTGTGGCGGATGTGCGGCGTGGTCAGGCTGGCGTCGGAGACCTCGCAGATCAGTGCGCGGCTGCGGAGCATGCGCAGTCGGATGGGGCCGCAGGCGTGCCGGACGACGTTCCCGACCAGCTCGCTGACCAGGAGTTCGGTGGTCATGATCAGGTCCTCGTCGGTCAGGTCCCAGTCGGTGAGCTGGGCGCGGACCAGCTCACGGGCCCGGCCCGCCGCCACCGGGTCCTCCGGCAACGGCCACTCGGCGACGTTCTCCGCGTCCAACGGGTGGGTGCGGGCCAGCAGCAGGGCGGCGTCGTCGGTCAGCGCGCCGTGGGCGGGGAGGAGAGCGGAGGTGAGGCTCGCGCAGAGGGCATCCAGGTCGGACGCGTCCGCCGGTGAGGCCGGCATGGCGTTCACGGACCGGAAGAGGAGCTCGGCCAGGTGGTTCATGCCGGTGGTGACATCCCTGTCCTTGCTCTCGACCAGGCCGTCGCTGTAGAGGGCGAGCAGGCTGTCGGCGGGCAGCACGGTTTCGAGGATTTCGAAGGGCGGCGCGGCCACCCCCAGTGGCGGGTCCGGGGTCATGGACAGGAAGGTGACGGTGCCGTCGGGGTGGGCCACCGCCGGGGGCGGCTGACCGGCGCTGGCGTACGACAGATGCCGGGTCACCGGGTCGTAGATGCCGTACAGACAGGTCGCGAAGGCATCGGTGCCCAGCTCGCCGACGATGTCGTTGAGGTGGCCGAGGATTTCGTCGGGCGGCAGCTCCAGCTCCGAGAGGGTGCGGACGGCGGTGCGGAGCGCGCCCATGGTGGCGGCCTCGGCCATGCCGTGGCCCATGACGTCGCCGATCACGAGCGCCACGCGGGCCGCGGAGAGCGGGATGACGTCGTACCAGTCGCCGCCGACGTCGGCTCCCTGCTTGGCCGGCTGGTAGCGCGCCGCCGTCGTCACCGCGGGCAGCTCGGGCAGTGCCTGCGGCAGCAGGCTGCGCTGGAGGGTGCGGGCCCGGGTCGTCGCCTCGTCGTAGAGCCCGGCTCGCTCCAGGGCCTGCGCGATCAGTCCGCTGAGCGCGGTCAGCAGCGTTCGTTCGTCGTCGTCCAGCACCCGCGGTCGGCCGAAGGAGATCACCGCCGCGCCGATCTCGCGCCCGGACACCGCCAGCGGCAGAAAGGCCCACGCCTGCTTGTCGTCCTCCCGGATCAGGGTCCCGGTCCCCGGGTAACGCCTCAGGAACTCCTCCGGGGAGGAGATGCAGAGGGGGGTGCGGCTGTGCAGGGCGTCTCCCACCGGGTTCACGGTGTTCATGGCGTCCCGGACCGTCCAGTGCCCGTCCAGCAGTCGGGTGAAGCGCTCCGCATACCCCCGGGAGCCGACCACGGTGAGCCGGTCGTCGACCGCGCCGAGCATGATGAGTCCGGTGGCCCCTAGGGGTGTCATCACGCCGTCGGCCACCGCCGCCATCACGTCCTGGGCCGTGACAGCCTCGGCCAGCTCCCGCGTGATCCGCTGCACCAGGGCCGCCCGCTCCGCGGACGCCCGCTCCGCGGCGGCCCGCTCGGCCTCGCGCAGATGCCGCTCGGTGGTGTCGGTGATGTAGAGCGTGAGACCTTCCGGTACCGGCACCAGCCGCAGGTGGTACCAGGATGTCCCGTCCGGCCCCGGTACGTCGAATCCGGTCGGCCGGCCCTCGGCCGCCGTCACCCGGCACTGTTGCTCCAGCCCCGGCACGGCACGCACCGCGGGGATGTTCCAGAGCAGGGCTCCGGCCACGTCTCCCGCGGCGCCGAGGAACCGCTCGGCGGCCTGATTGAGAAATCCGATGCGCCAGTCCGCGTCCAGGGCGACGAAGCCGTCGCTCATGTGTTGCAGCGCCCGCCCCACCGACTCGGCGGCGGCATGCGTTTCGCTGCTGTCCCGGAGGGTGCCGATCACCTTCACCGGCGCCCCGTCGTCGTCCGTGACCGTCCGGGCACGGGCCTCGATCCAGACGTACGTGCCGTCCTGCCGCCGGACCCGGTACTCGTTCTGGAAGCCGCCGCGGAGCTGGATGCCCGTATCGAAACCGGCTACCGCCGCCGGCAGGTCGTCCGGGTGGATCAGCGCCGCCCACGCCTCGATGCCACCGCTCATCACCGCGGGATCGATGCCGGCCAGCACCTCCTCGACGGGCCGGTCGGAGGTCAGCTCGCCGGTGCGCAGGTCCCAGGTGTACGTGACGGAGGGCATCCCTTCCACGTCCCACGGAGGGGCGGCCTCCCGCGGTCCTGGCTCGTTCTCCAGGGCGCGCAGCAGGGTGGGGGACGGATTGAGGATCCCGGACGACGCGAGCCTCCCGGACATCCAGGCCGCCACCTCGTCCAGGAACGCGCACTCCGCCGCACCGGGCTCGTCGCCCGGGGCGAAGAGGACGGAGAGCGCGCCGCGTCGCCCGCCGCCGCCCGGAACGGGGACGGCCAGGTGACCGATGCCGACCGGGAGCCGCGAGGGCCACAGGGCGGCGGGGTCCCGGCCGGGCACCGGGTCGGGCGGGGCCAGATCGGGCTGAAAGGTGATGGTGTCGTTGCGGGCGGCCCTGCTGGGCGGGGCCGTGCCGCGTACCGGGATGATCAGCCAGGGCCGGGTCATCGACTCCGGCAGGCCACTGTCGGCGACCAGGTAGAGGATGCCGCTCATGCCGCCGCCCGGGAGGTGCACCATGCCGCCCAGGCCGTGCACCTCGGCCACCGCCTGCTGGAGCGCGGTCAGCAGCACCTCGACATCGCGCCGGTCCTCGTCCACGGCGTCGAGCAGCCGCATCCGTATGCGGTGTGTTTCCGAGGGCCGTGCGGTCGGTATGGTCCGCAGGCCCTGCGGTCGGTGCTGCGAATGGGGGACGTGCGGCATGGACGGGTCGGTGCTGTGCGCTTCGCCACCTCTGGTGTTCACCACTGTCGACTGTCGCCTCCGCTCACCCGCTGGGCTGCAAGCGATCGGATGTGGACCTGGAGCGATCTACATCCGTCCATTGCATCCTAATTGGAACAACCTAGGCGATTTCATATGCTCTGGGGAACCGTCTTCGCGTCCTCGGCATGGTCGTGGTGCTGCTCGGCGGCACGTTCATGAGGCGCCGTCCGTCGAGGACGGCGCCCGAGCCTTACTGGGGCGGCTTCCCAACGATGGGCGTTGCCACGTCAGGGTGGGCAGCTGCTGCGAGCTGGACGGCGAGGGTGTTCGCCTTCTGACGTTCGTCGTCCGACCTGTCCCGCCCCGACTGACCGGCCTGGAGACCGAAGTACGCGCCGACGAGTGTGCCGGTGACTCCTGTCAGCCCGGCGTACACCGCTGAAATGCTCGTCCTGTCGACCTTCGAGAGCGCCACGAGGAACCCGACGAGGACCACCACCAGGCCCACAAGGACCACCCGGAACCCGTACGCCCATCGTCTGTCACCGGATGCATCCGCCCCAGTTCCACCATTGGCGCTCATCGGGGTCCCTTCAGCAAGCGTGTACCTACCCCAAGCGTCCTGCTCGCACAGAGAGCGGCAAGTCGAGGTGCTCCACCCGGCGGCTGACGACGTACGTGGTCGCAGTTCGTGATTAGCCCACCTGGCCGGGGTAGCTGTGCCGGTCAGCGGTCGACGCGGTCTCCCGTGCTTGCATCCTGCGTGGAGGCCCATGACATGACTGACGAGAGACAGCAAGACACCCGCTCCCGACTCTCCGCGTCCCGGCGTCGTGTGCTGGCGGCGGCCGCCCTGGCGCCCATAGCTGCCGGTGTGCCGGCCCGGGCCCACGCCCTGTCCGCCGGACCGGCGGGCCGCGCCCTGGTCGAACCAGTGATGACCAAGCTGACGGACTGGGCGGCCGTGGGCGAGTCTCTCGGCCGACCCGGTGACATGAAGCGATTCATGTACCACACGGGCTTGCCGCGTCGGGACCTCAAGGTCCACTCGCACGGCGTTCTGATCGACCCTGCGCTCGCCCTCGGTACACACGTGTCCTTCGTCCGATACGCAGACCGGAGCACGCTCTTGATGGGTGACGCCGTGGTCACCGAACGCGAACTGCAGCACTTCTGTGACGTCCTGCAGCAGCACGGGATCATGCAGACCGCCATCCACAAGCACCTGCTCGCCCACGAACCGGATGTCTGGTGGGTCCATCTGCACGCCCACGGTCACGATCCGGTCGCCGTCGCTCGAGGTCTGCGCGCCGCATTCGACTGCACCGGTACTCCACCCGCCGCACCCGCCACCCCCTCGCCGCCCGTCGACCTGGACACCAAGGCCATCGACGCCGCGATGGGCGTCAAGGGCTCCACCGACGGCAAGATCTACAAGTCCACCTATGTCCGCCGCGAGACCGTAGCCGACGGCCATCTGGCCCTGCCGCCGGGACTGGGCTCGACCACCTCCGTCAACTTCCAGCCGCTCGGCGGCGGTAGGGCCGCCCTCAGCGGTGACCTGGTCATGATCGCCGGCGAGGTCCAGCCCGCCCTCACGGCCCTGCGACGCGGTGGGGTCGAACTCGTCGAACTGCACCACCACAACCTCACCGACGAACCACGCCTGTTCTTCGTCCACTACTGGGCTGTCGGCGATGCCGTCAGGCTCGCCCAGGCCATTCGCCGGGCCGTGGACGTCACCAACGTCGTACCCATGTCTGGAGGAGCCGGCTGATGGCCGCGGACCACGAGACAATCACCTGCCCGTTCGACTTCAGCGAAGCACTCGACTTCGACCCCGCGCTCGCGGACCTGATGCAGCGCCGCTCCCCCGCGCGCATCCGGCTTCCCTACGGCGATGCGGATGCCTGGCTGATCACCGGCTTCGACTCCGTCAAGCAGGTGACCACCGACCCACGGTTCAGCAGGGCAGGCATCATCGGTCACGACTACCCCCGGATGACGCCGGAGCCCATCGTCTCGCCGGAATCGATCAACGTGATGGACCCGCCGCAGAGCAGCCGCGTCCGTCACCTGGCCTCTCAGGCCTTCACGCAGCAGCAGGTCGACGGCATGCGGCAGCGGATCATCCGGCTCACCGACCGCCTGCTGGACGACATGGAGAAACAGGGACCGCCGGCGGACGTGGTCCAGCACCTGTCCAACCCGCTCCCCCAGCACGCCATCCTGGACCTCCTCGGTATCGAACGGGAGGAATGGCCCCGGATCGAGGAGTCCGTGCACCAACTGCTCGTCGTCGGCGCGGGCACCAAGGAGGCCGCAGCGACAGCCAAGGCCGATCTGACGGCCTACTTCTCCAAACTCGTCGAACAGCGCCGGAACTCACCCGGCCCCGACATCATCAGCGCGATGGCCGCGGCGCGGGAGGGCGAGGAACAGCTCGACGACAAGGAACTGGCGGTCATGGCACTGACGCTGGCGCTCAGCGGCCAGGACACGGCGACCTGCCAGATCAGCGACATCACCTACCTGCTCCTGACACGTCCCGAGCTGATGCAGCACCTCAGGCGCCGACCCGAGACCGTGACCGACGTCCTGCACGAGATGCTCCGCTGCATCCCGTTCCGCAAGGGGGTCGGAATCCCACGCGTGGCTCTCGAGGACGTGGAACTGGACGGTGCGCGGATCAAGGCAGGCGACTTCGTGCACGTGTCGTACCTGACGGCCAACCGAGACCCGGAGCGCTACCCGGCCCCCCACGCCATCGACCTCGACCGCCCCATCGCTCCGCACATGACCTTCGGCTGGGGCGGACACCGGTGCATCGCCATGCCGTTGGCCATGGCGGAGCTCGAAGTGGCCATTGGCCGACTTGTGGAGAGGTTCCCCGGCCTGCGGCTCGCAGTGCCGCCGGAGGAGCTGCGGTGGGACACCGAGACGATCAGGCGGTTTCCGCTGGAGCTGCCGGTGGCCTGGTAGGAAGGCCTGCGTCGCGGAACACCGACGAGCCCCCCCTTCCCAGCCGGGAAAGGGGGCTCGCGGGTCACACGGTCGCGCACAGGTCTGGAGCGGGTCTCAGAGCCACCAGTTGCAGCGGGGGGCGTGGAGCGGGGGTGTCGCCGCTGCCGGGGTGGTCGATGCCGACGATGGTGCGGCGCGCTGCGAGGCCTTCCAGGATCGGGCCGCAGGTGCCGGCCCCGCTGCTGCCGGCGCCGTGGGCGAGGGCGAGGAGCGCCGACCGCGGCAAGCGCGGTAGTCACCTCGTCCTCGCTCACGTCGGTGCACGTGACCACCACCGTGCACAAGTGACCGCTCGTCAGTTGGTGCAGCCGGGGATGGTGTTCTCGGGGGAACAGTTGTCCGGGGTGTTGTTGCGCACCGCGGTGCGGTCCAGCGTCACTGTGCTACCGCTGTTGAAGATGCCGCCGCCGCTGCCGGCGCCGCCGTTCGCGGTGTTGCCCACCACCGAGGACAGGGTCAGCGTCGCCGCGTTGCGGTTGTAGATGCCGCCACCGAACTCTGCGGTGTTGCCTCTCACCGTGGTGCGGGTCACCGTCAGCGTGCCGTCGTTGAAGATGCCCCCACCGCCGGGAGAGGTGGCGGTGTTGCCGCTCACCGTGGAGTGGTCCAGCGTCAGCGAGCCGCCGTTGTAGATGCCGCCGCTGTCTGTGTTGGAGGTGTTGTCACGCACTGTGCTACGGGTCAGCCTCACCGTGCCGCGGTTGTCGATGCCGCCTGTGCTTGTCGCGGCGTTGCGCTGCACGGTGGAGTTGGTCAGCGTCAGCGTGCTGGTGCTGTCGTTGAAGATGCCGCCACCGGTGAAGACGGAGGTGTTGTCGGTCACCGTGGAGCGGTCCAGCGTCGAGGTGCTGCCGTTGATGTCGAGGACGCCGCTGCCGTTGAAGTTGCGGCCGTTGGTGATGGTGAAGGCCACCAGTCGCGCCTTGGCGCCGCTGGTGACCGTCACCACGGAACCGGTCTGGTTGCCGTCGAGGACCGCGCGCTGGATGCCCGTCAGGGTCAGGTTCTTGTCGATGGTGAAGTTGCCGACGCAGGTCCCCCTCACCTGCAGTGTGCTCCCCGGCGAAGCGGCGTTGATTGCGGGCTGCAGGGCGCTGGGGTCGCCGCTGCAGTTCACCGTGGTGTTCTGGGCAGCCGTGGCCGGTGCCGCCCCGGTCAGGCCGGCCGCCCCCGCCATCGCCGCCACCATCGCAGGCATCCCCCGGTGCCACACCGCCCGAGTTGCTCGCGCGAGCATCTGTCATCTCCCGTCCATGTGCAGGGAAACACCCGGCGGCCCAAGCTCGCTGTCGTTCTCCTGCCGGGCGGCCCAAGCGCTTACGCTCGCAGAAACCTCCCCCTCGGGGCGGACCGAGGACCGGAGGTGAGCCGACAAGCCCCCCGAACAGCCGGAGACAATGACCGGCATGGCCCAGAGACGACCGCTGGGCGACCGCCCCGGCCACGACGTACCCCTTCTCCGACATCAGGCGTGCTGAACACTCGGAGCGGGGCACAGGCCGCCAGCGCCTGCACCACCTCCTGGGCCGTCGGGCCGGATCCCGAACCGGCTAACCGGCCCCGCCCAGCCCGACGTTTCAGCATGCGATCTCGGCCCAGATCGTCTTTCCCTGAGCATGGTGGCGTGTCCCCCAGCGGTCGGCGAACTGTGCGACAAGCAGTAGGCCGCGGCCGCCTTCGTCAAATGTGCGGGCACGCCGCAGGTGCGGGGCGGTGCTGTTGCTGTCGGAGACCTCACAGATGAGCGCGGCGTCGCGAATCAGACGCAACTGGACGGGCGGCTGCCCGTAGCGGATGGCGTTGGTGACCAATTCGCTGATCACCAGTTCCGCGGTGAACGCAACATCGGAAAGCCGCCACGCCGTGAGCCGAGCCTGAACCTCCGCACGAGCTCCGGCCACCGCAGCAGGGTCGGACGGCACATCCCACGTGGCGACCTGACTGGCGTCCAGGACGTGAGTACGGGCGACCAGGAGCGCGACATCGTCCCGCGGCTGCGCGGGGAGCAAGGATTGGATCAGGTCCTCGCAGACGGCCTCCGGCGAGTGCGCGGGCTGCTCCAGACGCCGGCGCAGTAGCGAGAGGCCTCCGTCGAGGTCACGGTGGGTCCCCTCGACGAGACCATCGGTGTAGAGCACAAGAAGGCTGCCTTCGGGAACTTGCCACTCGGCCGTTTCGAAGGGCAGCCCTCCCACGCCCAGTGGAGGCCCTGGGGGCACGTCGATGAAGTTCGCCGTGCCGTCGGGCGTGACGATGGCCGGAGGCGGGTGCCCCGCGCTGGCAGCTGTGCAGCGCCGTTCGATCGGGTCGTAAACAACGTACAGGCACGTGGCGATGAGAGCGGTGGAGATGTCGAGGTCGGTCTCGCCCCCGGCGTCCGCGGCGGGGTCCTCCTCTGCCGCCAGGTGCGTGACGAGGTCGTCGAGGTGGGTCAGGAGTTCGTCGGTGGGAAGGTCGACATCTGCCAGGGTGCGCACCGCAGTCCGCAGCCGGCCCATGGTGGCGGAGGCACGCAGACCGTGGCCCACGACATCCCCCACCACCAGTGCGACCCGTGCGCCCGACAGGGGGATCACGTCGAACCAGTCGCCCCCCAGCCCCGCCCGGGTCCGAGCCGGAAGATAGCGATAGGCCGCCTCGACCGCGTCCTGCGCGGCGAACCGGCGTGGAAGCAGGCTGCGCTGCAAGGCCAGGGCGGTGGTGCGTTCGAGGGTGTAACGGCGTGCGTTGTCCACGGCCACGGCGGCGCGTGCACCGATTTCCTCTGCGAGGAGCAGGTCGTCATCCTGAAAGGGCTCCTGACGCCGGTGGCGCACGAAAATGGCCACACCAAGCGTGATGCCACGGGCACGCAGAGGGATCACCATGATCGAGTGGACTCCGAACGTCCGGACCACCCATGACCGCTGGGGATCAGCCTCCTGCCAGTCCTTGATCGCTTCGTCCAAGGTGTGATGAAGCGAGGGTCGGCCGGTGACCAGACAACGCACGGGCGGCGTGGACTGAGGGTAGTAATCCACATCTCCCGGCCGGATCAACGCCTCGGGCACGCCAGGGAGCACGGACTGTTGCGCGGCGCGACGGAGGGCAACGGCGTCGGTGCCGCAAGGGCCCGGCTCGACACCCCGGAACAGCGAGTCGAGCAGGTCGACAGTGACGAAGTCGGCAAGCCGGTCCACAGCGACATCGGCCATCTCCTGCGCTGTTCGCATCACGTCGAGGGTGCTGCCCACCTGCGTGCTGACATCGTTGAGCAGGGCGAGCCGCTCGCGGGCCAAGTGTTGCTCGGTGACGTCGAGCGCGGTCAGTTGCACGCGTCGTACCTGTCCGGCCGGAGACTTGAGCGGGGACACGGTGATGGACCAGACCCTCTCCCGTGCCGTGGGCCGCGCTCGACCACGTACGTGGAACTGCTCGGGCTTACCCGACTCGAACGCACTGCGCATGCCTTCCTCGACCGTGTGGCAGATATGCGGCGGCATGATCTCGGTGACCCGCCGACCACGCAGCTGATCTTCCGAGAGAGCCAGCTCGCGCATGGCGCCGGCACTCGCTCTCAGGGCTCGCAGCTCGGAGTCGAAAACCATCAGAGGCAGATGACACTGCGCGAAGGCTTCCTCCGTTGTCGTCGTCCCACGCAGTTCTGTGCGGTCCGTCGCAGTTGCGACCACCAGCTGTTGCGCATTGCCTTCGCCGTCGACCGATGGAAAGACACGCAGGCGCACCTCGACGCGTCGGCCGTCTCGATGGTGGAGCAGGGCGGTGTTGCTCCGGCCGTCGAGAACCGCAGAGAGACCGTCTTCGGCATTCGGATCCGAGCCGAGCAGACGGGCCGCAGGGCGCCCCACGACGTCGCGGTAGGAGTAGCCGAGCAGCCGCTCGGCACCTGTACTCCACCCCGTGACGATCCCCCGTCCGTCCACGACGGCCGTGGCTGAGGTCGCCGGGTCGCAGAGCACGCCGGGGCCATCACCGGTTGTGGCACGGTGCATTTCGATCATCGCCCATCCAGCACGGAAAGCCGGAGCTGCAAAGACGCCACCCCGGCTGTGGGGCACCGCGAGTTTCCTCTACCCCCACTTCTACCGTTCCCAGCTCTCGCCCGCAGGTCGGTACAGCTCGGGCACTCTGCACCAGAGGCAGCAGCAACGAGCCCCTCCCGGTCAGGGACGGGGGCCGGAGCCGATGCCTTCCCGTATCCCGTGATCCCTCGTGCAGGTCACGCGTCCTGCTGGGCGTCGATCTCGGCGATCAGGGCCTCGATACGGGTCCTGATCTCGTCGCGGATGGGCCGAACAGCCTCGACACCCTTGCCCGCCGGGTCTTCCAGCGCCCAGTCGAGGTACTTCTTGCCGGGGAAGATCGGGCAGGCGTCGCCGCAGCCCATGGTGATGACGTAGTCGGACGCCTGGACGGCCTCGGTGGTCAGGATCTTCGGCTTGGCCTCGGAGATGTCGACGCCGACTTCCTTCATGGCCTCGACCGCGGCGGGGTTGACCTGGTCACCCGGGATGGAGCCGGCGGAGCGGACCTCGATGCGGTCGCCCGCGAGGTGGGAGAGGAAGCCGGCGGCCATCTGCGAACGCCCGGCGTTGTGGACACAGACGAACAGCACGGAGGCGAGCGGGCTGGAGGACATCGGCACTTCCTTCGTAAATGGACCAACAGTTGGTACGGGGGTCGGGTTCACGCCCTCGGGGTCGTTGACGGGCCGGTCCAGGAACCGGCGGCCCGGCAGCACGGGACAGGCATCCCCACAGCCCGTCGTGATGACGATGTCGACGGCCTGTACGACCTCGTCGTCAGCTTGGCGAACGCGATGGCGCCAGCCGTTACCGAGAGCCGGGCGGTACCGGTCGCGAGGCGCTCATCGGGCAGGACAGGGGGCGGGGATGCGGTCATGGGAACCCCCTTCGGGGCTCGGGGCCCAACTCGTGCCGGGATGCGGGTCCCAAGGATCAGCCCAGGCTGGTATCAGCCGGGAATGATATGAGAGTATCAGTCCATGCTGACGTCAGTCGACACTGATCTGTTGCGGGTTCTGGCCGACCCGCTCCGCCTCCAGATCGTCACCTTGCTGGCCGGGGAGACGCTCTGCACCACGCACCTGATCGAGGAGACGGGGGCCAGACAGACCAACCTCTCCAACCACCTGAAGGTGCTGCGCGAGGCCGGGGTCGTGGAGACGGAGCCCTGCGGCCGGTTCACCTACTACCGGCTCAAGCCCGACGTCATCGCCTCGCTTGCCGGTCAGTTCGCCGACCTCGCGGCGACCGCGCGCGCCACCGCCGAGAACAACGTCAAGCGGTCCTGTCCCTGATCTTCCGGCGGCCGTCCATCGCCGGGTCCCGTCGCTTTCGCATGCACCAAGGAGTCCTGTTGAGCGCCGCCGAGGCCACCGAACACGACAGAGCCGAGGAATCCGCCATAGCGGCGGACACCGAGCCGCGATCCGCCCCGGGCGCCACGCCACCGCAGGCCCCTCCACTGGTGGCCAAGGCCGCCGCCGAACTGGTCGGCACGGCAACGCTCGTCGCCATCGTGGTCGGCTCCGGCGTCCAGGCCACCGAGCTGACCAAGGACGTCGGCCTGCAGCTGCTGGCCAACTCGACAGCCACCGTCTTCGGTCTCGGCGTGCTGATCGCGCTGCTCGGCCCGGTCTCCGGCGCGCACTTCAACCCCGCTGTCACCCTGGCCGAGTGGTGGACAGCCCGCCGCGCCGGCGTCGGCGTCACCCTGCGCGAGGCGGCTGTCTACGTCCCTGCACAGATCGCCGGGGCGATCGCGGGCGCTGTCCTGGCCGATGCGATGTTCGGCGAACCCCTGGTGAAGTGGTCCACCCACGACCGCTCCGCCGGACACCTGCTCCTCGGCGAGGTCGTCGCCACCGCAGGCCTGATCCTGCTGATCTTCGGCCTGGCCCGCACCGACCGGCTCCGCTTCGCCCCCGTCGCGGTCGCCTCCTACATCGGCGCCGCCTACTGGTTCACCTCGTCCACGTCCTTCGCCAACCCGGCGGTGACGATCGGCCGGGCCTTCACCGACACCTTCGCCGGCATCGCGCCCGGATCGGTCGCGGCCTTCATCGGCATGCAGTTCGTCGGCGCCGTGGTCGGGCTGGCCCTGGTGGCCCTCATCTTCATGCCCGGCCGAACGGCCGAAGAGCAGCCGACCGGATGAGACGGGCCTCGCAGCTTCGGTCCTCTGCTCGCCCTCGCCCTGGTGGCCTGGTCGGGGGTGCGAGGTCGGCAATGTCGCCGCGACCCTGCTGATCCTGCGGGCGACCGAACCGCTCACACCCGGCCACGGCACGAAGACGGCGACCACGCTCGCACTCGGCCTCTACACCGCCTACAACATTGCGGCGACGGTTGCCTCCATTCCGGCGGGGCGTCCGGCCGACCGGTTGGGCGCACGCGGCCCGCTGCTCGTCCTGACGGCCGGGGTCGCCGCCTTTGCCGCCTCCTACGGGCTGTTCGCCGTCAGCAGCACGGCCGTCGCCGTCCTGGCAATCCCGTTCGTCCTGGCCGGCGTCGGCATCGGCGCCGTCGAGACAGCTCAGCACTCCGCCGTCGCCGTACTCGCCCCGAAAGACTTGTGCGGCTCGGCCTTCGGCTTGCTGGCCACGGTGCAGTCCCTGGGCAACCTCGCCGCCTCCGCCGTCGCCGGCATCCTGTGGACTGCCTTCTCGCCTTCGGCCGCCTTCGCCTACCTCAGGGTGTGGATGCTGCTGGCCCTGTCCGGCTTGGCGCTCACTGCCCGCCGGTGAAGACGGACCGACCTGAGCGGGGCACACTGCGCGCAGCTCAGCGACCCTCGGTCAACGTGAGCTGTCGACGGTGGAAATCGAAGTGCCGGGTCGGGTACCGGTACAGATCCGCGACGGTCATGACGTCGTCGAAGAACGGGTCCCAGCGGGTCGGGTAGTGCATGCTCAGCGAGAGATCGGCGTCCCGCTCGCCGTCCAGGCGTCGGTGCAGGTCGGCGATCACGCGGTCGAACCCCGTCGCCATGCGGCGGCGTCCGAAGACCTTCGCGCCGCCGAGCGGGCCCAGGTAGTTGACGACGTCGAAGGGCCGGGTCCCGGCATTGAGGAGCCGGGCGAAGGCCCGGCTGGCACCGCGCGGCAGACGTCCGAAGACCCGCAGCAAGAGCAGCAGCGGCCGGATCAGGATGTAGCCGAAGAACATGTGGAACAACAGCTGCTCGTTGGTCCACCGGGTGCCGTCGGTCGGCTTGCGCAGGTCGGCCTCGGCGGCACCGTCGAGGAGCCGGTGGAACGTCGTACGGGCGCGCTCCATCTCCTCGTGGATCACCTGACGGTCCACCGACGCCCCATCCATCGAACCCACCTACTCGCCGTTCGGTTTGTGTGGTCGACTCAGCCCAGGGTGCCGAGCATCTGGCCCATCGCGGCGACCACCGACGGCTCCACCCGGTAGTACACCCAGGTGCCACGTCGTTCGGAAGTCAGCAGCCCGGCCTCCTTCAGCTTCTTCAGGTGGTGGGACACGGTCGGCTGCGAGACGCCGACGTCGGAAATGTCGCACACGCACGCCTCGCCATCCTCGTGCGAGGCGACCAGCGAGAACAGCCGCAACCGCACCGGATCGCCCAGCGCCTTGAACATCCGAGCGGTCTTCTCCGCTTCGTCAGCAGTCAGCGGGCGCTCGGTGAGGGGCGGACAGCACGGCGCCACGGCATCGGAGCCCTCCGGCTCCAGCAGCGTCAGCACCTTCGTATTCGACATACGTCTATGTTGACATATGTCGAACCAGGCTGGCGAGGGTTGAGCTCGCCCCCCAGGCGTCGCATCGCACCCATCGCCAGATGTCAGATTCGACGAATGTCTATATTGACGCTTACCTATTCAAGTGCAATGCTGACCCCAACAAGCCATCGACAAACGTCGAATCAAAGGGGAGCCTCGTGAACGCGCCCACCACCGACCAGCTGCCCGTCGTGGTCATCGGAGCCGGCCCCATCGGCCTCGCCGCAGCCGCCCACCTCGTCGAGCGCGGCCTCGAACCGCTGGTCCTGGAAGCAGGGCCCTCCGCCGGCTCCGCGGTCCGCGACTGGGCGCACGTGCGGCTGTTCTCCCCCTGGGCCGAGGTCACCGACCCCGCCGCCGAGAAGCTGCTCGCACCGACCGGCTGGGCGCGCCCCGACGGCGCCACCTGCCCCACGGGCGGCGACTGGGCCGAGAAGTACCTGCAGCCGCTCGCCGACACCCTCGGCGACAAGGTCCGCTACGGCGCCACGGTCACCGGCGTCGCTCGCGCCGGCCGTGACCGCATCGTCGACTCCGGCCGCGACGAACAGCCCTTCACCGTCCACATCCAGCTCGCCGACGGCCACGAGGAGCGCATCACCGCCCGCGCCGTCATCGACGCCTCCGGCACCTGGTCCGTCCCCAGCCCGATGGGCGCCGACGGCCTGCCCGCCCTCGGCGAGAAGGCGGCCGCCGACCGCATCTCCTACCGCGTCCCCGACCTCAGCGACCCGGCCGTCCGCGCCCGGTACGCAGGCAAGCGCACCGCCGTCGTCGGCTCGGGCGCCTCCGCCTTCACCGCCCTCGCCCACCTTGCCGATCTGGCCAAGGAGGAGGAAGCCACGCACACCATATGGATCCTGCGCCGCGGCATCAGCACGAACACCTACGGCGGCGGCGAGGCCGACCAGCTTCCCGCCCGCGGCGCACTGGGCCTGCGCGCCAAGGCCGCAGTCGAGTCGGGCCACGCCGGCGCGGCCACCGGCTTCCGCACCGAGGCTGTCGAGCGCGACACCGGCGGCCGCCTGATCCTGGTCGCCGAGGACGGCCGTCGCCTCGACCCGGTCGACGAAATCATCGTCCTCACCGGCTTCCGCCCCGACCTCTCCTTCCTCTCCGAGGTCCGCCTCGACCTCGACGAACGCCTTCAGGCTCCAACAGCCCTCGCCCCGCTCATCGACCCGAACGTCCACTCCTGCGGCACCGTCTACCCGCACGGCGTGAACGAGCTCTCCCACCCCGAGCAGGACGTCTACCTGGTCGGCATGAAGTCCTACGGCCGCGCCCCCACGTTCCTGGCGATGACCGGCTACGAGCAGGTCCGCTCCATCACCGCCGCCATTGCGGGAGACCGCGAAGCCGCCGAGCGCGTCGAACTGACCCTCCCCGAGACCGGCGTATGCGGCGGCGCCGGCCTGTTCGACGACTCCGAAGCCGACCAGGACGGCGAGGGAGGCGGGTGCTGCGCAGCGCCGTCCACCCTGCAGATCGGGGTCGGCGCCCTCGCATCGTCCGGTGGCTGCTGATTCCCACACCCACAAGGAGGTTCGCCATGTCCCGCGTACAACTCGCCCTCCGCGTCCCCGACCTCGACGCGTCCATCGCCTTCTACACCAAGCTGTTCGGCACCGAGCCCGCCAAAGTCCGCGACGGCTACGCCAACTTCGCCATCGCCGAACCTCCGCTCAAGCTCGTCCTGATCGAGGGCACCGCAGGCGAGGCAACCCGCATGGACCACCTCGGCGTCGAGGTCGAGACGACCGAGGCCGTCCACGCCGCCACCACCCGCCTCGGCGAGGCCGGCCTGGCCACCGACGTCGAAAACGACACCACCTGCTGTTACGCCCTCCAGGACAAGGTCTGGGTCCACGGCCCCGGCCAGGAACCCTGGGAGGTGTACGTCGTCAGGGCAGACGCCGACTCCCTGGCCAAGCAGCAGGGAAGCGCCTGCTGCATCGGCCCGGCCGAGGCCGACCCGGGGGAACCAGCCGTCGCGGGCGGCTGCTGATCGGCCGATGCCCCCACACCAGGGAGGGTCACGGGCACTCAGTAGCCATCCGACTCCACTGCGCCCCTCCCCCCATCAGGGAAGGGGCGCAGAACGTCCTCCGCGTGCACCGCGGGGGCGAGGCTGCGTCCGAGGGGAAACGCCAGCCGGCGCCGACGCAGCAACTGCCTCGCCCTCGCTCGCCTGGTCCAGAAAATCGAACACATGCTTGAATTTGGGCATGCAGTCGTTCCCCGCCGACCTTGCCAAGGCGCAGCCTGAAGACATGCCCGGCCCGACCCGCGTAATCGTCCATCCACCGTCAGCTACAGGCGGCCGACGCGTGCGCGTAGAGGGCGAGATCCTTGGCCTGGCCCACAACGTGGCCGACGTTGCCGAGTTCCTCCGCCGAGCCGGGCTGGAGATCGACCCGGCAGAGGTGGCGGAGTCGCCGTGGATCGACTGGATCGGAGCAGGACCTGAGTGCTGGGGCCCGGAGACGAGCGACTGACGCCCTCCGCAGTCGAGGCAGAGCCCAGGGACAACACGCTTTTGATGATCGAGGTACCCCACTCTCGCCTACGATCCCGCTTGCACCGGCCAATGGGCCGCGCGCGTGTGCTGCGGAAAGTGTGGGGTGGCGTGCGTTGCGTTCCTACCGGCCGGCCCTGGCCATCGTTCCCGTGGCGTTCGCCCTCGTAGGCTGTGGCCGGCCAGCCTTCGCACCGGTCCCTGAGGTAAGCCCTGTCGGCGACCCCGACGAGGGCCATGCGCTCTGCGTCCTGCCCCGGCGACGAGGCTGAGACCGGCTCTCGGCCGGCCCACTCGGCCACGCCGCTCTCCGTAATTCCTCACCGTCTCCTCGCTCACCCCCGCCGGCGCCTTGACCACCCGGCCGAGCACCCCGCTCACACGCTCACCCGACACGCCGCGCAGACGTTGTTGTCCGTGCGGTTGTCCGTACTCACGGACGACTCGGCGTCACCGGTCCGGTAGAAGCTTGATCTACGCATGCTCGCCGCGCGCCGACCGGCTCCGCGCAGTGCCCCTGATCCTGCCCGCGGTGAGAACGCGGTTGCCGGGCCCTGGCTGCGGTGATCTACTCGGTTGTGGGGCCGGAGTTGCGAAGCACCCTGCCCGATACCCGACGAAGCACGGCGAACGATGCCGACGCCGACCCGCAGGCATGGGCCTGGACCACGTCACCGACCAAGCCGACTGTGCGGCCGGAGATGGTGAGATGCCGTGGTGCTCAACGACGGGAGATGAGCGCGGAAATGACCTCCGAAGCCACGATCAACCGCCCACCCATTCAGCGACTGCGCGACCAACTCACAGGAGTGGCGTCGAGTATCGGCCAGGCGGCGACGGCAACGAGCAGGGCTACTGCGGACGCCGTGCGCCACCCGCGAACAACGCTCGGACGCGCCCGCGAGGCATCGCAGGCGCTGCCGCTGATGTGGGAGTCGGTAAAGCCGGTACTGACGGGCCACGTCAGCGACTGGCGCCGGGAATACGCCTACACGCTCGGGGAACAGGCCTTCGTCTACGGATTCCCGTACATCTACAACGCCGGGCTCCGCCACCGGTGGGTGACCCAGAAACCCGACACCGACGCGACGCCGTATGCCGCCGTGAACCACTTCTGGCACGCCCGCAAGCTATTCGACGCCTCCGACCGGGAAGGCCTGGCCCCCAACAACGACACCCTGTACTCGTTCGCCTGGGTCGACCTGAGCGAGGAACCCATCATCCTCTCGCACCCGGACATGGGCGACCGCTACTTCACCTTCGAACTGGTCGGCGTCACCTCCGACAACTACGACTATGTGGGACAGCGCGCGACCGGATCGCACGCCGGTGATTTCGCCCTCGTCGGGCCGGGATGGACAGGAGACCTCCCCGAAGGGGTGCGCCGCACGGCGACTGCCCCCGGTCCCTGGGTCGTGGTCGTTGGCCGGACCCTCGTCGAAGGCGAGCACGACCTTGCGAACGTTCATGCACTTCAACGCGGGTACCGGTTGACCCCGCTCCATCTGTTCGGCAAAGAAGGAGCGCACGTCCCGGAACGCCGCGACGTGCTGGAACCGATCGACGCGGCAGCTGATCCTCTCGGGCCGTGGAAGACGCTGAACGCGATGCTCGCCGAGAATCCGCCACCCCGGCACCACGAGGTTCTGCTCAAGCAGTTCGCCGAGTTCGGTATCGGGCCCGGGCTCGACGTCGAAGCCCAGCCCGAACCCGTCAAGCAGAGCCTGATCCGGGCCGCCACTACCGGCGTTCGGATGCTCGAACAGCAACTGCTCAGTGGTGAATGGGCTCAAGTCATCAACGGCTGGCGCTACCCGCCTCCGCAGATGGGACGGTTCGGGGACGACTTCCTGAGGCGAGCCGCGGAGCAGTCCTTCGTCGGCGTCGCCGTCAACGATCCCGAGGAAGCGGTCTACCTGGCCGCCTTCCACGACGCGGACGGCAGCAAGCTGTCCACGGGCCGCTACGAACTGCGCTTCGAATCAGGGAATCTGCCCCCTGTCGACGCTTTCTGGTCGCTGACGACCTACGGCGAGGACAGGAACTTGGTCCCCAACCCGATCGGCCGCTACTCCATCGGTGACCGCACCCCAGGACTGCTCACCGACGGAGACGGAAGCTTGACCATCCACCTACAGCCGGAGTCCCCAGGCCCCGCCCGTGAGCCCAACTGGCTTCCCACACCAGGACAGGGCATCTGGTTCATCGGCTTGCGCATGTACCTGCCACGCCCCGAAGTCATCGACGCCCGATGGGAGTGCCCGCCGATCAACCGCGTCGGCTGACGGCGGCACCGCCGAGCCGTCACCGCGCGGTCGGCAACGGGCTCGGCCCACACCCTAGGCCCTGGGCTCTTTACGCCGGGGCATCAGCAGAATGGCCAGCACCGCCACGATGAGCGGCAGGATGCTGACGATCAGCATGGTGAGCCGTAGTCCGTCGGCGAAGTCCAGCCCGAGGTCCAGTCCTGAAGCCTGACGGAGCAGGTTGGAGTCGTACACGGTGCTGCCCGGACTCTGCGCCAGTCCGCTGCGCACGGCATCCACGGCCTGCCCGGCACGGGCCACCGACAGCCCGCGTGACTTCGCGTCCACCAGCCACTGCCGCCGGAAGAAGAAGTTGAGAAGCAGAACGTAGACGGTGGGCCCGAAAGCGGAGCCGGTCATCGCGAAGGCCATCTGGACGGAGGCCATCGTGCCGGAACGCCCGGGCGGTGCCTGCGAGAGGACCGTCTCGGACACCGACGCAGAAGTGACCACCGACCCGAGGTTGCACATCCATGTGGTCGGCACGAGCAGCCACACCGCCATCGTGGGGCCGGCGGTGCCCGCCATCAGCAGTCCGCTTGCCGCCATCACCAGCAGGCCGGTGACCATCACCGGCCGCGGGGTGTACTTCCCGATCAGGCTCCCGGCCAGGATCACGGCACCGGCGATCAGCAGGGTGCCGGGCAGGTACAGCAGGCCGATGGACTCGGGTGAGAGCGACAGTACAACGCTGCCGAACTGCCCCAGGACGATGCCGAGCCCCGCGATCAGGAAGTTCAGTGTGAGGGTCGCCGCCAAGGCCACGCTGAACGGTGCGCTGCGGAACAGTGCCAGGTCCAAGGCCGGTTCCTGGGTGCGGCGTGCATGAAGCACGTACAGCACGGCGACGGCCGTGCTGATCACCAGCGGCACCCAGGTCTCGGGCCGGAGGATGCCGTTCTGCGCCGCGGCGAGGCCGACGACGAGGGCCAGCAGAGTCGCCCCGATCAGGGTGACACCGACCACGTCGAGGCGACGGCCCTGCTGGACGGGTGACTCCGGGACGTACCGGGCCGTCAAGCACAGCGACACCAGGCACAGCAGTGGGGCGATCAGAAACAGGAACCGCCAGCCGACGACCGCCACCGCCCAGCCCGTGAACGCGGGGATCACCCCGCACAGGATCACGTCGACGGCCATCAGGCCGCCGATGGCGACCGGCCGCCTCTCCGGCGCCACGGACACCTTCAGCAGGGCCAGCGGAACTGCCAGCAGCGCGGTCATCCCCAGCCCGGCCAGAAAGCGCATCGCAAGCAGGAAGCCATAGCCGGGCGAGAACACGGAGAGCAGGTCGGCGACCGTGACGACGGCCAGTCCCTGCATCAGCAGCCGCTTGAGCCCGACGGAGTCCCCGAGCCTGCCCGCGGCGAGCACGGAGGAGGCCATCACCAACGTCGCTGCTCCGCCCAGCAGCCCGACGGCCTGCGGCGGTACACGGAGGGCCCGGCTCACCTGCGGCAGATTCAGGCTGAGCACCAGCGGGTCGACGACGGTGACGGTGAAGGCGAGGGCGAGGGCGAGGATGATCGGCAGGGTCGTCGCTCTGGTACGTGACTCAGCGGATGACACCCCAGCGCCTCCCGTGCTCCCACGTCGCATGCCGGTCAACGCTAGTCCTGCCAGTGCGCACCGTCGGGCTTCGCCGGGCCGACGCGCACCGAAGCCCGGCGTTCGGACTACGCGTCAGTCGCGCGCTGGGCGCGCCGCGCCGAGGCACCGGCAAGACCGGGGAATTCGCGCACGTCGAGCGCCGTCCTCGGTCAGAACGTGGCGGCGAACTCCCCCGCCGGCGCCTCGACCCACGGCCGAGGCGCCCCGCTCACCTCAGCGCGCGTGACCACTGGCAGCAGGCGCCGGCCCAGCGTTCCTGACCGTCAGAGGCAGCAGTTTCTTGCCGGTCGGGCCGATCTGGATGTGGGTGTCCATGAGCGTCGCGGCATGCCTGTGAGCCGCGCCGTCATGGAGAGGGCCATGGCCCTCTGCGCACCAGCGCGAGCCGGCTGCGGACCGGTGAGGGATGCCACAAATGAGGCCGACCAGTGGCGCGCGAACCCCGAGAGGTCTACCGTCGAAGGGAGAACGACCGGTCTTCCTACCTCTCGTGGAATGGACTCTCGGCCATCCGGACGGGACTGCCTCCATGCAGAGAACTGCTGGTGGGCCCCGGTGCACGTCGAAGAGAGATCAAAAAGTTCTATGAAAGCAACCCGCGCCCCGGCCTGGCCGGGGCCCCGCAGAGGGCCACTGTCTCGCGCGGCCCTGCTGGGATCAGCCGTCCGATCGGATGAGCCGGACCGCGTTCAGCAGGGTCTTGTGGGCGGCCGTCGAGTCGTCCAGGTAGCCGGCAGCCATCGCACCGTCGTACAGCATCAGCAGCGCACCGGCAGCCGACTCCGCATCGGCGTGGCCGAGCCGGGTGAGCAGATCCTGGAAGAGGGTGCGGATCCAGTCCCTATGGGACGTCACCAGGTCACGGACAGGATGGTCGGCATCCGGGTACTCGGCGGCCGCGTTCATGAACGGCGATCCGCGAAAGCCGCGCTCGCGGGCGTGCTCGGCGATGGCCTCGAAGATCAGGTCGATCGCTTCCGCGGGCGGGTGCCCGGCGGCCAGCGGTTCGGCGACCCCCTTGTAGTAGGCGTCCTTGGTCAGCAGGTAGGCCACGACCAAGTCGTCCTTGGAGGCGAAGTGCCGGTAGAAGGTCGCCTTCGTCACCCCGGCCTCGGCAATCAGCCGTTCCACGCCGATCGCGCGGACGCCCTCGTAATAGAACAGCCGCGACGCGGCCCGGACCAGACGTTCGCGAGGCGGTAGTTCTCTCTCGGTCTTGATCTCTCGGCGCGTGCTGTCGGTGGTCTTCTGCCCAGTGCTGCTCACTTCCCCATTGTGCCCTCGGCTCTGCCTTGAGCGGCCTCTACCCCCGTACGGCCCCCACCCATAGGGGTCGTCCCTCTGTCCCGCACGGCTCGCACGGCTCGCACCAGCGTTGCCGTTCATCGAAAGGCTTGAACCCATGAATCGTCGTCTTGAAGGAACCGTCGCCCTGGTCACCGGAGCCTCCAGCGGTATCGGCCACGCCACCGCGCTGGAGCTTGCCCGCGAGGGCGCCTCCGTGTCCCTGGTCGGCCGGCGCGAGGACCGGCTCACCGACCTCGCCGCGGAAATCTCCAGCGTCGGTGGAAAGGCCCTGGTCGTGCCTGCCGACATCACCACCGCACAAGCCGCCGCGGAAGCGGTCGAGCGGACCGTCGAGGGCCTGGGCCGCTTGGACACCCTGGTCAACAACGCCGGCCTCATGCTGCTCGGGCCCGCCCCCGCCGCGGACCTGGACGACTGGCGGCGCATGATCGACATCAACCTCATGGGCCTGATGTACACCGCCCACGCGGCCGTCCCCCACCTGGTCAAGGCCGCCGCCGAGGAGCCGCGTCAGGTCGCCGACATCGTCAACATCGGGTCGCTCGCCGGCCGCAACGCCTACGCCATGTCCGCCGTGTACAGCGCCACCAAGTTCGGCGTCGGCGCCTTCAGCGAGGCACTGCGCCAGGAACTGGCGCGCCAGCACGTCCGCGTGTCCGTCATCGAGCCGGGCAGCGTCGACACCGAACTGCGCACGCACAACCCGGCCGTCATCCAGCAGCACATCGTCGCTGCCCTGGGCGACATCGAGCGGCTGCAGAGCCAGGACATCGCCGACACCGTCGGCTACATCGTCACCCGCCCCCGGCACGTGGCCGTCGCCGAGCTGCTCGTACGCCCCACCGAGCAGGCCTGAACACCAAGCCCGTGGCCGACTCAACGCTGCACCACCTTTGATCGGTCAGGGCAGCCGCAGTGCGAGCGACGGCTGTACGCTCCCCGGCTCGTGGGCCGCTGCCGTCAAACTGCGCCGTCAAGACAAAGACCAGAGGCCCTGCGGAGTGATCCACAGGGCCTCTGACGTGCTGCGCACTCGGCAGGATTCGAACCTGCGCCTTCAGGGCCAGGCAACGCTGTCCGGGAAGACACCGGCGACGCCGACGGGCGAGGACGGGAAGCGGCGACCGTAGCCAGGGCAGCTGTCACTTCCTCCTCGCTCACCCCGCCAACGCCTCAACCACCCGATCGAGCGCCTCGCCCACCTCAGTGCGCGTGACCACTGGCAGCAGGCGCCGGCCCAGCGTTCTTGACCGTCAGAGGCAGCAGCTTCTTGCCGGTCGGGCCGATCTGGATGTGGGTGTCCATCTGCGGACATGCAGCCACTCACAGCGGCACCGAGTGGAGAGGTCGTTGCCGTGCTCGCTGTTCTCGCGCACGTTGGGTGGAGGCCCCGCCTGAAGCCTGCCACCCCGCAACCGGGCCGCACTCGCGTCAACACACCATTCATGAATAGCTCGCGTGAGTGACTGCGGTTTGCGTCGCATTGACGATCTACCGGGCGCCACCAGTCCGGCTTGAATAGGCAACCCCTTACACAAACTTGACTCTTTTCGGACAAATAGTCCGGTCGCCCTCCTCGCTCGTAAGCGAACGAGTCGTCCTGCTTGGGGAGCGTTCCCGTGCACGCCTTCCCAGCGGAAAGGAGTCGGAAGCATGGCCGACTGGAAGCAGATCAGCGGCGCACTGGTGCGCATCACGGCGGGGTCCAGGACCAACGTCTGGGGGGTCAACGCCGCCGGGAACATCTACCGCTACACGAACAACGACGCCAGCCCCTGGGTACAGATCCCCGGAGCA